>JANNEY010000660.1:0-5003 GCA_031379235.1 Opitutaceae bacterium
GTCCAGTCCCAGCTTGATCGTTTCGGCCTTGGTTTCCACCAGGCGTTCCAGCAGTTTCGTGACGTTAGTATTAGCATTCATTCGGCGGACAAGTTGGGCGTTCTTCGCCCGCTTGTCCGCCTCATGGCATCTACAACCGGATCACGTCGCGGTGTTTTGGAAAAACTCGATTACTTCGCCGCTGGGGCCTTCGCAGAAAAAGATCCGGATGAGCACGGGGCCGGCCCCGTTGGTGGTGGCGAGCGTCACATCCTTGGGCTCGATCGTGATGGTGGCGCCGGTGGCGCGCACGCGGGCGGCGACTTCGTCGAGGTGCGCGGTGCGCAGGGCGAAGTGAATCACCGAGCCGTTGGGCGACGGAGTGTAGTCAGGGTCCTCAAACACTTCGACGTAGTTGCCATCGCCGGTGTCGAGCATCACCGCGCGCCGCCCGGTGCCGCGCAGATTCCACGCGATCTTTTCGGTGAAGCCGAGCGTCTCGCAATAGAACGCCATCGTGCGCGCCCAACCGCGGGTCTTGATGCAGACGTGATGAAAGCCGGTGATCAGTGCGCTCATGAGGGAAGAAAAGCTTAGAGCTGAGAGTTGAGGGCTGAGAGACGAACCGCTCGGAACGGGCTGCGAATACGGCTGGAATTTCTCTCCACTCTCCACCCTCAACTCTCAACTGGCGGCGTCCGCGCCGCGCTCAGGGCGCCAGTTTCTGCAGCAGCGCCATCAGCGGCTTCACTTCATCCGGGGCCGGCACCCAGTCGCTGTAGAGCAGCTCGGGCATCGTGTATTGCGTGTTGTAGAGGGAGAAATTGGCGCTGTCGTTGCGCGAGATGTGGCCGGCTTTCACGGTGGCGCCAGCGTAGAGCCCCACGGTTTTGGTGTAGGCGAGCAGCGGGGTTTTGAGGATTTCCGCGTTGTTGCGCTCGGACTCGGCGGCCTTGGGGCCGGCGACGGCCTTGGCGTCGACGCCGACGTTGAAGCGTTGATTGAAGAGCATGCGGGGAGTCTTTTCATCGGTGATGATGAAGACGCTCTCGACGGATTTGGCCCCGAGCTGGAGCCCGAGGCTGGCTTCGCCGGCGTTGACCAGCACGGGCAGGCTCCAGGTGCCGTTGGTTTTCTTGACCATGAGGACGCCGTAGCCGTCCTGCACGCCGAGGAAAATACCGGCCTTAAATTGGTTGAGGATCAAAACGGCTTTGGCGCTTTTCCACGCTTCGGGCGAGGGGCGGAGGGCTGCTTTGGCCTGAAATTCCTGGAGGATAGCTTCGCACGACTCGATGCGAGTCACGAGATCGGCGCGTGCCGGCTCGGCGCGCAGAACAGCGGCGCCCAAGAGGGCGATTAGCGATAGGGAAAGGAATTTCTTCATGGCGTGGCGAAATGACTAGAGTGGCCCGGAGTGTAGACAGGGGCCGAAGCGAATGGAAAGCGCGGAGTGAGCCCGGCGAAGCCGGGGCAAACCCCAGACTGCCAAAGCCCAAAAAAGTGCCACGCTCCTCACCCCTCGCCAATTTTTATGGTTTGGACCAATTCGCCGCGCGCGGCCGCATGAGCCGTGGTTGCGGTTTTACTCCAGCCCCCGGGCGGCTAGATCGTCCTCATCCCAGCCGAGATAGTGGCCGAGCTCGTGGAGGTAGGTGAGACGAGTTTCGGCGCGGAATATCTCCACGTCGCCCTCGGCGAAGTCCCACAGGCTTTCCAGATAGAGGAGGATCTGTGCCGGCGCGGGCTGGTCGTGGGCGAGCTCCATCCCGTGGGCGTTGCCGGTGAAGAGCCCGAGGATGTCGGCGGGAAAACCCTCGGCGAGCACGTCGGCTGCGGGCAGACGCTCGTAGTGGACAGGCACGCCGCGGGCGAGCGCCCGGATTTCCGGCGGCAGCGACCGTTGCGCGCCGCCCACGGCATCGGCGGCAAGTTGCGTGAGGCGCTCGAAATCCATGGCGTGCGGCTACGATCGGAGCTCGGCGGACAGGTCGAGTTTTTCGAAGCGCCGCCCGAGCCACCATAGGGCGCACCACACCTCGCCGATGAGCACGGCGAGCACGGCGAGCGCGGCGATGCCGATGGTGCCGGCCGGACCGAGCAGCCACCAGAACATGAAGCCGGCGGCCACGGCCGCCAATGCCGCGGGCAGCAGCGCAAACGCCATCGTGAAGAGCTGGGCAAAAAAGAAAATCATGCGCTGGCCGACGACCTCGGGGCCGCCGCCGCGCGTGCGCGTGAGTTGAAACCAGCTCGGAAAGAGCAGCGCCGCGGCGTTGGGCACGATGAGTTGGAGCGTGACGAGCGCCGGCGTGACGACTGCCATGGCCACGCCGAAAGTCAGGCGCACGCCTGGCGTGAGCCATTCCGCGGTCTGGCCGCCAGGCTGCAGGGTCAGCGCGATCACCAGGAGCGCGAGCCACAGCACGCCGGTCAGAATCGCCACCGGCGTCAGCATTTCACCGAGCACGACCTGCCAGCCGGCGAGAGGATAGGTTTTGAGGATGTCGGCATTGGGGAGATCGCTCCGGATATCCTGACGCGCGAATTGCGGACCGACCACCACGACGTAGCCGGCGAACGCGAGGGTGAACCACCCGATGCTCATGACCCCCACTTGCAAGCCTGGTTGCGAGCGCAGCCAGGCGCCGCCGGCGATGATAACGGCCGCCGCGCCGAGCCACACGCGCAGATTGAAATACGGCCAGGCGGCGAGGAGATTCTTCCAGAGAAAGGCCAGCTCGGGCCGGCCGTGCTGCGCGAGGCGAAAAGGCCCCGATCGCGCCTTCGTCGGCGTCTGGCTGCGCCGGCCGCCGGCGCGCCACGCGGCGATCCGGGCGCTGCGTTTTTGCGCGTAGTCGACGGATGAATCCTCAAAATCTACCGCGGTGCGGACGACCCAGAGATAGTGCAGGGCGACGACGGCGAGCGCCGGCCCCAACGCGATCAGGAAGGCCGTCGCGTCCACCGCGAGAAAAGGCGCGATGACGAGCTGGAAGGGCCAAAGCAACCAGCTCAGCGGGACCGTGGCCGAGAGCGCGACGATGCTGTCGGTGAGTGAGCGGAGTTCGACTTCCTCTGTCGTGGCCGGCGCGGCTGCGGCTGGCGCGCGCCACATTGCGACCGCAAACACCGCCGCAATCGTGATGAATACGAGCAGCCGCCGCCGCCAAGTGCCAAGCCCGAGATCGGTCAGCCGGGTGAGCGTGAAAGTGGCGCCGCTGAAGTGGAGGTTGAGCGTCGAGAAAACAAACCACCACCCGAGCGCGTGGGTGAGGGCGTTGCCCCCGATGAATGACCAGCGATTGGAAAACAGCATCATCACCGCGGCGCCAATGAGGCTGCGAAACTGTGCGCTCAGCAGCCGGAAATGGACGAGCCGGCGGCGCGAGATTGGGGCCGGAAAAAGAAAGGCGATCTCGGCTTCGCTGAAGCCGAGCGCCGCCCGCTGCGTCGGCACGACCCAGATGAAAGTCGCGAACGTGAGGAGGGCGAGCGCGCCCGCGGCGGTGAGGGCCGGCAGCCAGTCGGTCGGGAGCCCGATCTGGGCTGCCTCCAAGGCGCGTTGTGCTTGGGCGGCGGCCGCATCACCGCCGGGCTGGTGCTGACCCGGACCGAAGGCGCGAAAGAAAAAGAAATAGAAATACGCGCAGCCGACGACCGCCCCGAGCAGATACTTCGGCTGCCGCAGCCGTTTCGCGCGCGCGATCACCCAGTTTTTGAAGGAGGTGAACCGAAGATAGAGGAGGGCGCCGAGCATTAGGGAGCGGATGGCAGAGGTCAGACTTCAGCGATAAAAGGCGGATGGTAACTCGAGTGCGGGGACGGGAAATGGTCGCGGTTCGTTGTCGGAGAGCCGGCTCTTCGGCTTGCGGACCGCGGAGTTCTCCCATCTCGCTTTCGCTCAGTTCTCCGTCCCTCCCGTCGCGCGGATGAAGACTTCCTCCAGATTCACGTTCGGTTCGCCGTTGCTGAAGCGGGCCGCGACTTCGGCGATGGTGCCGTCGGTGATTTTTTCCCCGCGTTTCAGAATCATCACGTGCGTGCACACTTCCTCGAGGAGATGCAGCAGGTGGGAGCTGAGCACGATCGTCGCACCGGCCCGGGCGCGGGTGATGATGGAGTTTTTCATCCGGCGGATGCCGAGCGGATCGAGACCGGTGAGCGGCTCATCGAAGAACATCACTTGCGGCCCGTGCAACAGTCCGCAGGCGATGGCGAGTTTCTGTTTCATCCCGCGCGAAAGTTCGCCGGGGAGCTGGTCGGCCTTGTCGGCGATTTCGAATTCCTCGAGCAGCGGTTGCGCGATCGCCTCGTGGTTGGCGACGCCGTAGATGCGGGCGACGAAATTGAGGTGCTGCCGCACCGTCAGGTAGTCGAACAGCCGCGGTTCGTCGGGGAAAAAAGCCAATGCCCGTTTCGCCGCGATCGGGTCCACGGCGATATCGTGGCCGGCGATGCGCACCGTGCCGGAGGTGACGGGGATGATGCCGGCGAGGCAGCGGAGGGTGCTGGTTTTACCGGCGCCATTGGGGCCGACCAACCCGAGCACCTCGCCGGCCCGCACGTTGAACGACAATTCTTTCACCGCAGTGAAGTTCCCGTAGCGTTTGGAGAGTGCGCCGACCTCGATCATGGGCGGGGACGCTGCGGGGCGAAGGGACGCTCCGCAAGCCCGCGAAAAAATCGAGTAACCGTTCGGCCGCCTTGCCGTCTTGCCCATAGGTGCGGCTACGCCGCATTGGTTAGTCCCCTCCCTCAAACCCACCCACGTTTCATTATGAAAATCAGCAAATCTCTCGTTTGCGCCATCGCGGCTTTCGCGGTTGCGTCGACCTCCGTCATTAACGCCCAGGAAAAAAAGGGCCGCGGCAACCAGACGCCTGAGCAGCGCATCGAGCGCCTCGAGACGGCCGTCGGCACCCTCACGGCCGAACAGAAGAAGAAGATCACCGACATCTACGCCAAGGCCGCCGCTGCCGCTCCCGAAGCGCGTGGCGAAGCGATGCAGGCCGCCCAGAAGG
>JANNEY010000010.1:0-4346 GCA_031379235.1 Opitutaceae bacterium
CCATGCGCTCGCGCAACGTCACACACGCCACGCGCACCGCCGCACCGTTGAGATCCGCGCCCGCAGAAGCGGCGGTCGCGGACGTGTTAGGCACCTTGTCCGTGCTCGTCCGCATCATCCGAATCGCCGCGGCCGGCAGGCCCAGCTCGCGCATGGCGACGCCGAGGATTTTGGTGTGCAGACCCTGCCCCATCTCCGTGCCGCCGTGGTTCACCTGCACTGTGCCGTCCTGGTAAATGTGCACGAGCGCGCCGCCCTGGTTGTAGTGTGTCAGCGTAAACGAAATTCCAAACTTCACCGGCGTGATCGCGAGGCCGCGCTTCACGCGCGGGTGCGTGCGATTCCATTCCGCGACGGCAGCGCGACGTGCGGCGAACGCCGATTGCGTCTGCGCCGCGCGCCAGAGTTCGCCGATGCGGTTGTCGCCGATGTCTTCACCGTAATGCGTGCGATTGGTTTCGCCCGTGCCGTGATAAAAATTGCGCTCGCGCACGATCTCCGGCGGCAGCCCGAGCGTGCGCGCCACACGGTCGACGATCTCCTCGATCACGAGCATGCCCTGCGGGCCGCCGAAACCACGGAAAGCGGTGTTCGACGCCACGTTCGTTTTCGCCGCACGCCCGGTCACCCGCAGCGCGGGCAGGAAGTAGGCGTTGTCGACGTGAAACATCGCGCGTTCCAATACGGGCTGCGAAAGGTCCAGCGACCAGCCCCCGTCGGAAATCAGATCGATGTGCGCGGCGCGGATGCGGCCGTCGGCCTCAAAGCCGACCTCAAACCGCGAGTGAAATGGATGCCGCTTACCCGTGAGCACCATGTCGAGGTCGCGATCCCATTGCAGGCGCACGGGCCGGCCGGTCTGCCGCGCCGCGAGCGCGACGAGCGCCGCGGGCGTATTGCCCTGCGTTTCCTTGCCGCCGAAACCACCGCCCATCCGCGGCGCCTGCACCACGATTTTGTGCCGCGGCAGATGCAGCACCTCGGCCACGATCGCCTGGATCTCCGACGGATGCTGCGTCGAGGAGCTGATGAACACGTCCCCATCGTCGCCGACCTCCGCCCACGCGGCCTGCGTTTCGAGATAGAAATGTTCCTGCCCGCCGAAGGCAAATTCGCCTGCGATCCGGTGCGGCGCGGCGGCCAGCGTCGCCACCGGATCGCCGCGTTGGATCGTGCGGAGCGGGTTGTGAAAACTGTCGCGCGCCACCGCGTCCGCGATCGTGAGGACCGGCGGCAGCGGTTCGTAATCCACCTGCACGAGCGCCGCCGCGGCGCGGCACGCCGCGATCGTTTCGCCCACAACGATCGCGACGAGGTGACCGTGATATTCGACGGTCTCAGCGGCGAAGAGCGTCTCGTCGTGGCGCACCACGCCCACGTTATTATGGCCGGGCACATCTTCCGCCATCAGCACGGCCGCGATGCCGGGCTGGTTGCGCGCCCGAGTCGCATCGCGGCGGAGGATTTTCGCGCGGGCGTGCGGCGCGAGCACCGGCCACACTTCCAACATCGGCCGCTGCTGCGCCGTGTCGTCGACATACTGCGCGCGCCCCGTCACGTGCCCGATCGCGCTCTCATGGCGCAGCGCCCGCGACGCTTCCGCCACCGGCCACGGTGCCCGGCCGGCAAAATCGGGCGGCGCATCAACGGCGAGGCTCGTCTCACCGGAAACAAATTTCTCCCACAGGCTCACCACCGCGCCCCGGCGGTAGTCCGCACTGCCGCGCACGTCGTCGATCGGTTTGAATTCCTCACGTAGAATCTGCGCGACGTCGCCCGCCGCCAGCGCAAGCGTGCGACCCTCCAGCGCCGCCTCGGCGCGGCGCGCCCGGAGCGACAGCGCGGCGACGCCGCCATACGCGATCCGCGCTCGGCGCACGACGCCCGTGCCGTCGAGGTCGAGGCAGAACGCGCCCGCCACGATGCTGATGTCGAGTTCGCGGCGGTGAGAAACTTTCTGGAAGTCGGCCCGGCGCGTCAGCCCCGCTGCCGCCCACGCCCGCGGCAACACGATCTCCCGGATGATTTCGTCGGGCCGGAGCTGCGTCTGCCGGTAGCCCGTGAAGAATTCGTGCAGGGGGAGCGTGCGTTCGCCGAGCGTCGAGGCGAGCACCACGCTCGCGTCCAGCGTCAGCAGCACCGGCGCGCTGTCGCCGATCGGCGAGGCCGTGGCAAGGTTCCCGCCCAGGGTCGCCCGGTTGCGAATCTGCCGCGCGGCAAACACCGCGAGCATCTTTGCGAGCGAGGGAAATTCCGCCCCGACCTTCTCCTCGATCGCGGTCAGCGTCGCCGCGGCCCCGATCCGCCACTCGGCGGCGCTCGCGGTGATGCGTGTGAGTTCGGGCACGCCTTCGGTGGCGATGAGCGCGGGAAATTTTTTTGCTTTTTTGTTCAGCTCGACACCGATCTCGGTCGCGCCGGCGATGAGCACGGCCTCGGCGTGGCGGTGCTTGAGCGCGAAGAGCTCCGCGAGCGTGGTCGGCCGGAAGAAGCGCTCACCCGCGGCGGCATAGTGGACGTTCTCCAAACCCGCCAAGGGCTGCGTGAGCCGCGCCGCAAACGCATCGTCCGCCGCCGGCGGTCGCGCCGCGAGCGCTGCGACCGCGGCATCGCGAATCGAACGGTAGCCGGTGCAACGGCAAAGGTTGCCGCAGAGCTGATCGTTGATCTGGCAGGGACGCTGCACTTCGGGGCGGTAGTAGGCCTCAAAAAGCGAGACCACGAAGCCCGGCGTGCAGTAGCCGCATTGCGAGCCGGCATGCTCCACCATCGCGTGCTGCACCGGGTGGAGCGCGTCGCCCGTCGCCAGCCCTTCGACCGTCACGATCTCGCGCCCGGCAAACGCCGGCAGCAAAGCAATACAGCTGTTGATCGCGCGATAGGTCGGTTGACCCGCGGCATCCCGATCCAGCAGCGCGACGGTGCATGCCCCGCAGTCGCCCTCGGCGCAGCCACACTTCGAACCCGTGCGGCCGGAGCGCCGCAGCCAGTCGAGCAACGTCGTCGTGGCGGGCGCATTTTCGATCCGCACGCGCGCACCGTTCAGCACAATTTCAAACGCGTCGGTGACCGCGACACTCTGCGATCCGACCGTGGTGTTGCTCATGGCGCAGGTTTAGCCGGGCAAAACGCGTCGGCAATGCAAACGTAGGCAAGTATCAATCGAACGCCCGCTCCACCCCGCACAACATAAGCCGGGAAGCGGTTTGCCCGCGGCAAGTCACCGCCGCCAAATCGCCCGTTGCGGCGACATCTGCATTCTCGTGGCCACAAGCGACCATCAAGAACGACCCCGAGTGGACCACCTCACGTCAGCTCCCAGCCCGCGCGATAGGTGCCGCGGATCATCGGGTCGGCGTCGGGCCGGCCGGTGACTTTCAGGTTCGCCGCGTCCCACTCGATCGGTTTGCCGAGACGCAGCGCGAGCACCCCGAGCAGGCCGATTTCAGTGAGCCGCGCGCCGTAGGCAAAATTGCTGCTCGCCGGCGGGCCGCCTTTGATGGCGTCGAGCCAGTCGCGGTGATGGCCGTTGGAACGGGCGATGGTCGCGGCCGGTTTTTGCACGCTCGCGCGAAGACTTTCCGGGAACACCCGCGGCGGACCGCCGGCACCGTCGCATTGAATCACGCCCTTCTCGCCAATGAACATCGTGCCGCGCGACGGCAGGTTGAATTTCCCGAGGGCCTCGTGCGGCGGCGGCTTGGCCCCGCCGTCGAGCCACGTGAGCCGCTGCGCCGGCCATTTTCCGCGGGCCGGGAAATCGAAATAGATCACGGCACCGTGCGGCGCGATCTCGGCGTCGCTCGGCCCGATGCCGCAGGCTTCGATCCGCGAAGGCGACGCGAGATCGTAGGCCCACGTCGCCGAGTCCATGTCGTGACAGGCAAAGTCACCCATCGATGACGTGCCAAAAGCCCAGAAGTCGCGCCACGAGACGGGATGATAGGCCGCATGAAAATCCCGTAGCTCGCGCGGTCCGATCCACAGGTCCCAATTCATCCCGGCAGGCACCGTCTGCGCCTCGGCCGGTTTGCTGATCAGCGTCGGATTCCAACGCTTCGTGCCGACCCACGAATAAATTTCACGCACCGCGCCAATCGTGCCGGCGTGGAGGTGCTCGACGGTCTCGCGGATGCCCACGGTCGAGTGGCCCTGATTGCCGAGCTGCGTGGCGACCCCCGTCTCCTGCGCGATCCGCGCGACCTCGCGTGCTTCCCAGAGGTTGTGCGTGAGCGGCTTTTCGCAATAGACGTGCTTGCCCGCGCGCATCGCGAGAATCGACACGTAGGCGTGCAGATGGTCCGGCGTCGCGCAGAGGATCGCATCGATGCCCTTTTCCTTTTCGA
>JANNEY010000072.1:0-1607 GCA_031379235.1 Opitutaceae bacterium
GGAATAATAAACAGGGGAGCGAAACAGGAAGATCGGGAAGGCCGGAAAGAGCGGAGCTTCGCTTCCCGAACTCCCCGATCTTCCTGTTCAACTCGGTTCGGGGCGTTGGCTTTCGGCTACAGTCTTATTGAAAATGCTCTAGCTCGCGCCCCGATGGCGGTTGGAAAATTGCCCTCAAATCTGACGGTCGCCGGACTTTCACCTGATCGTCGCGGATCGCTGAATCGTGCGGTGTGGTCTGGTATCGAACGACTAGCCTGCCCGTAAATTCAGCGCTTTCACATTTTCGCAGCCTGGCAACTGGCGGATGCGCGCGACGATCTCGGCGCGATGGAGGAAGAGTTCGTTGCGCACGACGGCGTGGGCGGCGAGGACTGTGAGCATATTGCGCTCAAGTCGTGCCGGATGGGAATAGGAGGCGTTGGCCGCCCCGACCAACTTCGGCCAGTGATCGCGAATGACCTGTTCGGGCGACTCACGGCCGATC
The DNA here is from genome assembly GCA_031379235.1 of Opitutaceae bacterium. Taxonomy (GTDB): domain Bacteria; phylum Verrucomicrobiota; class Verrucomicrobiia; order Opitutales; family Opitutaceae; genus ER46. The sequence goes on from JANNEY010000072.1 coordinate 488, forward strand.
TGGTGAGCTTGGAGTAGTTGCTCGACGAGGCCCGCGAGCGGTTGCGTCGCGCGCTTCTTGGCTCGGCGCGGCTCCTCTGACGGCACGCCGCGCAGATCGCAGACGAGCTCCTCGGCGAGTTTACTGAACGCGTGGGGTTCAGTGCTCATGGGGCCGGATGCTTGTGCTGTTCCTCGTAGAGCCGTGAATAGCGCACGAAGGCACCGAAGGCCGTCGCCCAGGCGATGTAGAAACCCGGGAAACCGTCGAGGAAACCCAGTTTCACCACATACGCGCGGAAGAAACGCCAGCCCGGTCGAAATACGGCGGCGACTACCGAGAATTTCGCGCCTTTCGCCTGCTGCTGCTGCACGAAGAGATCGGCGAACGGATTGATCTTAGCGACGTGGCTGGCGAGGGTGGGAAACGAATAATGATGCAGGTCGCCGCGCAGCGTCGCAATCGGGCCGCGGCACTCGACCTTCTCGTGGACGAATTCATCGCCGCCCCAGCGCGCGCGGTCGCGGTGAAACAGCCGCAGGCTCAAATCTGGATACCAGTCGCCGTGCGTGATCCAGCGATCGATGAACCAAACTTTCCGCGGGAAACGCGCCCCGGCGAAGGTCGCGGCGTCTGGTCGTTGCAGGAATGCCGTAATGTCCGCTCGTAGCTTGGGTGAGACTTCTTCGTCAGCGTCAAGCGAGAGCACCCATGGCTGTATCGTGAGATCCGTGGCGGTGTTTTTGGTGTCGCGATAGCCGCGCCATGGCCGGTGGTGCACGGTGGCGCCCGCGGCGCGCGCGATGGCTTCGCTCGCGTCCGTGGTGTCGTTCAGCACCACGACGATCTCCGCGACCCAGCCGCGCACGCTCGCGAGGCAGCGGGGGAGATTCGCGGCCTCGTTTTTGGCGATGATAGCGACGGAGATGGGCAAGATGTCAGGGCGAACCACGGCTGGACACTAATGGGGACTAATGTCGCGCGCGGAAGCCGAAATGTGGCCGTGAGCGTGAGCGCGGTGAGGGTGTGAGAGTGGTGAAAGCATTTTGCAGGGCGGGGGCGCCGAACCCCGCCGGTTTGGAAACGCGTCCGCCTTCGCCCGGAGGCGGGGTTCGGCGACCCCGCCCTACATCTTACCCAC
>JANNEY010000023.1:0-2046 GCA_031379235.1 Opitutaceae bacterium
GGCGGCCCCCTCCACCTCGCTTCGCGCGGTCCCCCACCCCCGACGGGGGAGGAGAATGCCAGCCACGACCACCCAATCAGCAACGGAAACTAGATCATGCGTTGCCCCTTCTGCGGCCACGACGAATCCCAGGTGAAGGACAGCCGCCCCTCGGAAGACGGTGCCGCCATCCGCCGCCGGCGCATGTGTCCCTCCTGCGAAGGCCGCTTCACCACGTTTGAACGCGTCCAGCTCCGCGAACTGACCATCCTCAAACGCTCCGGCCGCCGCACCCCGTTTGAACGTGACAAGCTGGCCCGCTCGGTCGCCATCGCCATCCGCAAACGCCCCATCGAGCCCGACCGCGTCGAACGCATGATCTCCGCCATTGTGCGCCAGCTGGAAAGCATGGGCGAAACCGAGTTGCCATCCTCCACCATCGGCGAGCTGATGATGAAGCACCTGAAACAACTCGATGACGTCGCCTACGTGCGGTACGCGTCGGTCTACCGCGACTTCCGCGAAACCGAGGACTTCGCCCGCTTCCTGGGCGAGGAAGGCCTGAGCGACCCCACCGAATAACCCTTTTCCCTCCCTTAATGGGGAGGTACAGACCGAGAAGCGGTCAGGGTGGGGAAGTCCGTGTTTGAGAGTGGCGTGGCCGGTTCAGCCATCGGCGTTGGGGGAGGGTGAGGAGGAGCACGCATTACGACAGCGAAAGCCTGTTCGGTGTAAGCCCCTTTGAGTGAGACAAGAAGTCCGTCTGTGTCGCAGTTTCACTGTGGCAGCACGATCTTCCGGCTTCAATTCCCTCCACATCGAACTCAGATCCGGATGTCATAGCGGCGCGTTGCCCACTGAAGCCGGCGCGGCGGGGCCGAGATCGGCCAAGAATCGACTCGGTTGAAGAATTGCGAGCTGCCCTTGATAGCGGACGGGCCGAATCTGGCTTTGAAGAACAGCAGCACGCGCCATGGTCTGCGGATACGTCAGCGCTAGATAGCCCGGCAGCCCGCGATCAACTGCGGCTTTCACGCGTGTGATGCCGACGTAAAAGAGCCGACGATCCTCTTCCAGCCTTGCAACTCGCTCGGCCTGCGTCGAGTTGTCTGCCGGTGCGCCAGGGACGAGTCCCTCAACGCATCCGACTACAAACACAAACGGCGAACTGAGTCCCTTGCTCTTGTGCAAGCTCATGACCCGTACCTCTTCCACCTCGGCAGGCACTTCGGGCTGAGTGATCGCTGCGGTAAGTTTCCCGAATAGGTCCTCCAGATCCACAGCCTCCTCGACCAGGGCCCGCGCAGTTTCGTTGAGTAGGGGCGCGAGGGCGGGCTGGGGAAGCCACGCATCGAGAAAATCATTGAGGTCGCCGCTATTTTCCTTCAATTGGGTAACTTCAGCTACGATCAGGCGATACCGCTCGACAAGCGGCTGCGTGTGCGGGAGGTGAAGTTCACCCCGCTCCAAACGCGCCATGACTTCGTTCGGAGAGCCGCCGTTGCCTCGAACATGCTCAATTACACGAGCGTAGGCGGGGGCTTGCCAGCGCGTATGCCCGAAACCAAGCAGCCACCTCAAAGCAACACGATCCTCGGGATTGATCGCTAGCTTTAACAAGGCGAACTTTTCTTGGGCATGGTCCCCGGCAAGTGCCGCTTCAGCGTAGTAGGATTTTGAGGGTACGCCGGCTTCGCGGAGACGTTGAAAAACGGGCGTACCGAATGTGGAGCGTTGCGCGAGGACTATGATATCGCCGGGGGCGACCCCTTGTTTGACTAGAGCAATGATCTTGTTTGACACAGCATCAGCTTCGGCCACTGCGTTCGCGTATTGACGGATCTCGACGACTCCAAGGCCGTTGGCAGGGAACTCAGACACCAAACGCGGAGCCCGATTCTGGTTTTCTGCGATCAAGCTATTCGCCATCTTAACCACGGTTGTGGGGCAACGGCGGCAATCAGCAATCGCATGGTCCTCCCCGGCATTGACTGCGGTCCATTCGCGCACTCCGTCGGGGTGAGCGTGTTTGAAACTGTAGATCGACTGGTCGTCGTCGCCGACGAT
>JANNEY010000036.1:0-10987 GCA_031379235.1 Opitutaceae bacterium
CGCTACGAAATCGCCTGCATCGAGTTCTCCACGCAAGCGCTCAAGTTGAAGATCCAGCACGTCACACTGGTATGAAGTTCGTGGTGAACGCCCAGCTATGCGAATGAGGTCACTTTTTGCGCGACTTGGCTTTTGCCTCATTTTCTTTGCCACCCCACGGCCCCATTTGCACACCCAGCATCCGTAGCAAATAAAACGCAATAAACGATCCGCTCAGCACCAGAAAAAATACTTGGGCAGATTCTCCGATGCTAAGTGGCGCTACCGAGGAGTTGTATTTCCCTCGATACCCAAGCGCATACCCCATGCTAAGGCATGCGACAAAAATTGCGGCGATCAGTGGCCTCTTGGGTGACGTCCGATTCTTTATCATCCTGCACCTGCGTTCTTACTGGCGACGTCTTAAGCGACCCGCCTATCGCACCCTTCCCACCCCAAACTGATCGCCCGTGCGCACGGGCTTGCCGTTGGTAAAGTGGATTTCGACGAGCTTCTCGCTCTCGGCGATGGCGCCGGTTTCGGTTTTCAGCGTCGCGACGATCTTCCGCGTCTTCACGTCGATGACTTCGCCCGTCGAGGGGTAGGCGTATTTTCCGTCGAGGCTGAAGGTGATCCAGCCCGGGTCGTCGCGCACCTCGATGCTCGCGACCTGCTTCGGCGGCATCACGGTGGCGTCGAAGACGTGCATGCGCTGGTTCGCGGCGTCGCAGCACCAGACTTCCTTCTCGTCAGGCGTGAGGCCGACGCCGTGGCTCGGGCAGCCGTGGCGCTTGGGCACGCCAGGCTTGAAACCCTGCACCTCGACGCGGTGCAGCATCTGGCCCGTCGTGATGTCGCCGACCTCGAAGCCGAGCAGGCCGTTGACGTTGACGAATGCGAGCGTCTGCCGGCCGTTGACCGTGAACGGCCGGATGCCCGAGCCGAACGGACCGACTTTTTTCACGATGGTGTGCGTCGCGGTGTCGGCGACGTGCAGGAGCGGCGAGCCGATGCCCGCCATGTAAACCTGTTTTCCATCGAGGCCGAAGACGGTGTTGTGCGCACGCGGGATGGGTTCGAGGCGCTTGATGACGTCGCCGGTGAGCGCGTTGACGACGTGCCAGTGCTCTTTTTCCAACGAGGGGAGATACATGATCTTGCCGTCGGGCGAGAGCGACATGCGGTCGCAGCCGCCGTCATAGGCTTTTTCCCAGAGGATTTTGTCGGTGAGCAGATCGAAGGAGGTGACGAACTGGAGTGTGCTCACGTAAAGGCGCTGCGTGACGGCGTTGGCGACGACGCCCTTCACGTTGAGCGGTTTGCCATCGGTGGGGTTGAGGCCGCGCGCCGCGATGCGCCGCACAAACTGGTGGCCGCGATCGATGTCGAAGACGAGCACGCCGTGCCCGCCACGCTCGACGTAATTGCGGATGCCGGGGACGGCGGAGTAAAGGAAGCGGCCGTCAGCGGGCTTCGCCGCGGTGGCGGCGCGCGCGAGAGGTTCGGCACAGAGCGTGGCGAGGGCGGCGGTGCGAAGGAAGTCGCGGCGCGAGGGGGGAAGCGTGGTATTCATGGGGAAATTGGGGAAGATCTATTTCGGAAGGGTGGCCGCAAAGAGGCGCAAAAATTATCCTTCCTGCCGACGAACGATCTCCGCGCGCCTATAGGCGCCTCGCAAGCTTCGTTTGCCCTCCGATTTTTTGCGCCTCTTTGCGGCCATCAGGATTGGGAGATTAAACCAGTGCGGCTTGTTCGTTGTAGGCCCGCCCGGTGGGCGGGCAGCCCGGCCACCCGCCGGGTCGAGCGTCTACACCGGATATTCCCAGCCTTTGCGATACTCGCGGCGGAGCAGCTTGTTCGCCGCGGCATCGCCGACGATCTGTTCCTTCGCGCCGTCCCATTCGATGGCGCGGCCGGTGCGGTAGCTGATCATGCCGAGGAACGAGCAGACGCTCGAGCGGTGGCCTTCCTCGATGTCGCAGATCGCGCGACGGCCGGTCTTGATGCAGTCGAGCAGGTCGGCCCAGAGTTCGCGGATGTTCTGGCCGTCGGGTTGGTTGAGCTTCGCCGTTTCACTGACAGTCGGACCACCGTCGCTCGGATAAAATGTCCATCCACCCTTGTGGCCAAGCTGCATCGTGCCCTTGGTGCCGTAGATGTAGGTGCCGGCGGCTTCGCCTTTCTCGGCGTGGTTGCCGCCAAAGGTGCGCGACTCCCACGTCATCGTGAATTGCTCGAAGGCAAACTGCGCGACCTGATGATCCGGCGCATCGCCGGTCTGCTCATTCGCGGTAAGCACCGGCGCGCCCTTGATCGGCCGGCCGCCGGTGGAGAACACCCGCTTGGGTGCCTTCTCGCCGGTAATCCACAGCACTTGATCAAACCAGTGCACGCCGATGTCGCCGAGGTGGCCGTTGGCGTAGTCGAGATACATGCGGAAGCCGCGCGGATGAATGCCACGGTTGTCGGCCGTGCCGTTGAAGGGCCGCAACGGCGCGGGGCCGCACCACAGATCCCAGTCGAGTTCCTTCGGCACGGCGATGGTCGGCAGCGGTTTTTCTGGGCCGTCGCCACTGAGATTCAGATGGCAGCGAATCATGCCGACCTTCCCGGCTTTGCCGGCGCGGATGAAATCGCGCGCGTTCACGAGATGCGACGCGAGGCGGCGGTGCGTGCCGACCTGCACGACGCGATTCGCGGCCCGTGCGGCCTTCACCATCGCCTGACTCTCGCCGATGGTGTGCGCGGTGGGCTTCTCGACGTAAACATGCGCGCCGGCCTTCACCGCCGCGATGGTCGGCAGCGCGTGCCAGTGGTCGGGCGTCGCGACGATCACGATCTCGGGTTTCTCTTTCGCGAGGAGTTCGCGGTAGTCGCGGTATTTCCGCGGCTGGTCGCCGCTGAGTTTCGTGATCTTCTCCACCATCGGATCGAGCTGGCGTTGATCAACGTCGCACACGCCGACGATCTCGCACTGGCCGCTGGCCATCGCCTCACCGACGATGTTGCCGCCGAACCAGCCGGCGCCGATGAGCGCCGTGCGATATTTTTTCCCGGCCTTGTCGGCGCCGCGGATTGAAAACGGCAGCGCGGCGATCGAGCCCACGGCGGCTGCGCCGTGCAAAAACGCGCGCCGGTTCATGTGGCGAGCGGGGCCTGATTTTTGACGCGGTGACCGAACATTTCGCGGAGCTGGCCCCAAGCTTTACGCAGGCCGGCGGGTTTCACGCCGTTCATCTGGTAGGCGCGGACGACGGATTCCTCGTGGCCGCGATAGCGCGGCGGCAGCGAGAACAGCGTGCGCTCCTGCGCATCGATGATGTCGGAGAAAAACGCGCCCTGCCCCACCGCGAGCGCCCGCCCTTCACCGGGGACCACCGCGGTGCGCGGTGCCAGCACGAGCCACGGGCGATAGATAAACTCGAGGGCACCGCCCGCCTGCTTCGCGAGCCGGCCGTAGCTGCGGATCGGCACGCCGGGCAGGTCGCCGCCGGCGAACATCACGTTGTCATTTTCCGCCGGCGTGAAGCGATTGCGGCGGCGCGTGACAAATTCCCACGAGAAGATCCAGCCGAACACCATGAGCCGGAAAGCCCAGCCGGCGACGAACCACGCGATCACGATCACCACGAGCGAGAGGCCGGCGCTAATCCAAGGGTCGAGCGTGGCCGTGATCGTGATGAGGCCGAGGAGCGCGGTGCGCGCGGCTTTCAGCGCCGCGTCAATCGCGCCCCACGGGCTGAGGAGGATGAGCACGTTGATCGCGTGCGAGGCGAGCCACACGACGCAGAAGACCGCGACACCGAAGGGCACCGTGAGCACGTTGAGCAAGGCCGAGGGATCGAAGGCCGCGACGTGAATCGTCGCCAGTCCGCTGTGCGCAAGCTCCGGCATCACGGCCGAAGTTTTCCCGGCAAAAATCACCTTCGTGATCGTTTCCATCGTCAGCGGCACGACCGCGCCGGCGGCGACGAGCCCGCTGAATTTATTTTCGAGCGTCTCGAGCACATCGAGCGGTTTCTTCAGGCCCGGCGGCACGATGGCACCCAGTGTGTCCTTGAACGCGCAGATCGCCACGATCAGCATCGCCGGGACGAAGAACGTCCACTGCGCATACCACGGCAGCTTGGCACGCTCGGCGGCGTCCTTGGCGGTCACCCATTTGTAGGCCCCGAAACCCGCGGTGCCGAGCAGCGGTGAAATCGCGATGCCCGTGACCGTCGAAATCGCCGAGGCGATGGGCGCGGAGGGAGACTTGTCGACGGCCTTGGGGGCCGGAGCGGGCGTCGGCGCGACGGCCGGGGTGGCGGCCGGCGCGGTCGCAGCCAAAGCCAGCGGCGCGAGATTCGACCACAGCAGCGACGCGAGCAGCACGAGGGGGGCGAGGCGTTTCATCAGGGGCATGGTGTGAAACGTTCCGCGCCTCACGCAATCTTTTGCCAATCGGCGCAGGGCTGGCTCCCTCCGCTCACGCGCGTCCCGGCGGGCCCGATCCTTGCTAAGAAATCGGCAACAACTCACCCCTGCGCACGTCCTACCGTCCCACGACACCGACCCGATCATGCCTGAACATCCCGTTACCTATCTCCACTTGCCGGCTGGACTCGGCTTCCCACGTTTGCCCTAGTCCCTGCCCCGCGCCGGCCCGAGCGACGCGTGAACCCTTCCTATGCAGTCCATTTCACCTCAGGCGCTCTTGCGTCGCCCACACCTGATCATCGGGTGGGCGCTGCTGGCCGCCGTGCCGGTGGTCTACATCGCGACCAAGGTTTTCACGGCCAGCCGCAACATCGTCTTCTGGGACGAGTTCGACACCGCGCTCGATCTTATTTTGCGGATCAATGCCGGGGCGGATTGGAACGAGTTGCTGCGGCGGTTTGTGGCGGTGAACAACGAGCACCGGATGGTCACCAGCCGGCTGATGTTTGCCGCGAGCTATTGGCTGACCGGCACGGTGAATTTCCATGTCATCGGTGCGATCGGGAACTTGTTTTTGGTTGGTTCCTGCGCCGCGCTGATTTGGGCCGTAACCGGCCGGGAGAAACGGCTCCGGCTCGGCGTCGTGCTCGCGTTCCTGATGTTTCAACTGGAGCACTTCGAAAATTTCCTCTGGTCGGGCGCCTCGATCGATCATTTCCAAGTCGTGCTGCTCGGCCTCGCGGCCGTCGTGGCGCTCGCCCGCGGCACGGCTCGCGGCGTCGGCATGGCGGCGGGGCTCGGGTTGCTCGCCACCTTTACGCTGGCGCATGGCAGTCTCGTCTGGCCCGTCGGGGCCTGCCTGCTGTGGCACCAACGCCGCTGGCGCCAGCTTCAGTTCTGGGCCGGCAGCGGTGCGATCACGCTCGCGCTGTTTCTCTGGGGCTTCCAATTCAACCCCGGCCACCATCTCTCCGAAATCACGTGGTCGTCCACGACCTTGGTGGTGCGCTACTGGCTCGCGCTGCTGGGCGGGCCGATGACGCTGGGCGACGCGGCCTTCGCCCCCTTTCCCGGCCTGCTCCTGCTTGCCGGGCTCGGCGTGCTGGCGGCGCGCGGCGCGCTGACGCGGGAACCGGTCGCGATGTTCAGCGCACTTTTCGCCATTGGCTCGCTGGCGCTGGTGGCGTTCGGACGCGCGGAAATCGCCGGCACCGAAATCAACTCACGCTACCTGGTGCTCGGCGCGCTGGCGTGGGCGCTCCTGATTTTCCTGCTGATTGAGGCTGCCACGCAGCCGGGCAAACCCTTCCGTCTGCTCGCCGGCGTGTTGCCGGCACTGGTGGCGTTTAACATCGGCGCCAACGTCAAGTTCGCTCCCCTCGCCGAGGGCTTCGTCGAGGTCCGCGATCGGGCGGCCACGCGCTTCAAGCAATACGGCGAGGATGGCCGCGGCATCGCCCGCCTGCATCCCCGGCAGGGCCATGCCGACATTTTGCTCAAGATGGCCGCCGACCGCGGCGTCTACCGACTGCCCCGGGTCTCGAACGAAGCCGAGTTTCCCGCGGCGCAGGCAAGCACACGTATCGTCCACTACATCGATGAGAACATCGTCAATGACCGCGCCGTGACCATCGGCGGCTGGGGGATGCTGCCCGGCCGGGTCTCCAAGCGCGGCCAAGTCTATGTCGTGCTCCGCTCGGAAAAGACCCAGTTGATTTTTTCGACCGTTACGTTGCAGCGGCCCGATGTCGCCAACGCCTACAAGGAACCGAAGTGGCGGCTCTCCGGCTTCCGCGCCGTCATCACGCGCCCGCGACTGCCCGCCGAGAATTTCACGATTGGCGTCCTGATCGACGACGGCGACAAGGCCGAGTTCGTGATGACGAACAACCAGCTCCTCCTCGCGCCCGGGAGTGCCGCGGACACCCTGCGGGCCGGCAACAGCGAGTAGGCGCGGCTTGCCAGCGCGGGCCGCCGCAGTCGACGATGCAGGCGTGCTGACCAAAGCCGAACTCCAGCGTCTGCGTGCGCTGCGCGAAAAAAAAACGCGCGAGGCGCTCGGGCTCTTCGTGGTCGAGGGCGAGAAGGTCGTGGGCGAGCTGCTGGCGGCGGGATTTGCCTTCGAGGAAATCTACGCGACCAACGAGGCGAGTCGGGCGGGCTTCAGCCCGCCTGCACTGGCGCCGACGGCTGGAAACGAAAGGCGGGCTGAAGCCCGCGCTACCGTGCCGGCACCACGCTGGTTTGACATCTCCAGCGCTGAGATGGCCCGCGCCAGCCACTTCCCCACTCCGTCGCCCGTCCTCGCCGTCGGGAAAATCACCCGCACGCCCCTCCCCACCGGCGAACTCGACCGCGGCCTCACCCTCGCCCTCGACGGTGTGCAGGACCCCGGCAACGTCGGCACGCTGCTGCGGATCGCCGACTGGTTCGCCTTCGACCGCGTCGTGCTCTCGCCCGACTGCGCGGACCTCTTTCACCAGAAAACGATCAACGCGAGCATGGGCTCCTTCGCCCGCGTGCGCACCCACACCGTCGATCTCGCGGCGGCGCTTGCCGGCGTGGCCGCGGGCACACCGATCCTCGGCTGCGATCTCGCGGGCGACAGCGTGCATGCGTTGCCGCCGCTACGCGATGCCGTCGTCGTGATCGGCAGCGAGGGCCGCGGGCTTTCGCCCGCCGTCGCGGCCCGCGTCACGCGGCGCATCACGATTCCGCGGCACGGCGGCGCCGAGTCGCTCAACGCCGCCATCGCCGCCGCCATCGTCTGCGACAACCTCCGCCGCAAGTTGTAGGACGGGGTCTCCCGACCCCGCCGTCCGAGCGACCGCGTCGCCGCAAACTCTCCCCAACACCACTTGCCTCACCTCGTGTAGTTTTTACCTTCGTCCTTCCCACATGAAACGTTTCCCCGTCCTCCGCGCCACGTTGCTCGTCGGCGTCGTTTTCCAACTCCCGCTCGTCCGCGCCGCCGAGGCCGCGAGTGACGACGACAACAAGCCCGTCGCCAAGGGCGTCGTCCTCAACGCCGGCTCGCGCCGCGCCACCCCCGACATCGCGCCCGCCTCCGACGAGGCCGCGCAGGCGATCAAGCGCATGAAGGTCCCCGCCGGACTCGAAATCAAACTCTGGGCCGCCGAGCCGATGCTCGCGAATCCCGTGGCGTTCACCTTCGACGAAAAGGGCCGCATCTTCGTCGCCGAGACCTACCGCTATCGCAGCAGCGTCTTCGACATCCGTGACTACATGTGGATGCTCGAGGACGAACTCGCCTGCCGCACCATCGAGGATCGCGCCGCGCTGATCAAAAAGGCCTTTGGCGCCGCCGGGGAAAAAGAAATCTCCATCGAGGGCGAAGTCGTCCGCCTCCTCGCCGACACCGATGGCGATGGGGTGGCGGACAAAAGCTACGTCTACGCCGACGGCTTCAACACGCCGCTCGACGGCATCGCGTCCGGCGTCCTCGCGCGTCGCGGCAAAGTGTGGTTCACGAACATCCCGAGTGTCTGGCAATTTTCCGGCGACACCAAGGCCGAGACCCGCACCGAAATCAGCCGCGGCTACGGCGTGCGTTTCAATTTCACCGGCCACGATCTGCACGGCCTCGCGTGGGGCCCGGACGGGAAACTTTATTTCAGCAACGGCGATCGCGGCGCCTCGGTGAAGACGAAGGAAGGCGGCGTCATTGCGGTGCCCGACAGCGGCGCGGTCTTCCGCTGCAATCCCGACGGCACGCAAATGGACCTCGTGATGACCGGCCTGCGCAACCCGCAGTCGCTCGCGTTCACCGAGAACGGCGACCTCCTCACCGGCGACAACGACTGCGATCAGGGCGACGAGGAGCGGCTCGTGCACGTCGTCGAGGGCGGCGACGCCGGCTGGCGCGTCGGCTACCAGTTTCCTCCGCTCGGCAAAGACAGCCCGTGGCTCGCCGACCATCTCTGGCACCAGCGCCACGCCGGCCAGGCCGCCTACATCCTCCCGCCGATTTGCAACCTTGAGGACGGCCCGTCGGGCATCGAATATTATCCCGGCACCGGACTGAACGATTCCTACCGCGGCAATCTCTTCATCACGCACTTCAAGGGCGCGATCGCGAAGAGCGGCATCTTCACCTACTCCGTCAAACCCAAGGGCGCATCCTACGAAATCGGCACGGCGAAACCCTTCCTCAGCTCCGCACTGCCGACCGACGTGAAGTTCGGTCCCGACGGCCGCCTCTACATTTCCGATTGGGCCGACGGCTGGCCGAAATCCAAACGCGGCCGTATCTATGCCATCTCCGATCCGAAGCATGAGAACGATCCGATTATCAAGAAAACAAAGGACATCATCGGCGGCGACTGGACGAAAGTTTCATCGCAACAACTCCAATTCCATCTTTCCCATCCAGACTGGCGTGTGCGTCTCGAAGCACAATTTGAACTAGCCGAACGAAGTGACATCGCCGGCCTCGAAGCCGTGTTAAGCACGTTAGACATTTCTCAATTTGCTTATCTGCACGCGATCTGGGGACTCGGGCAAATTGCGGCAAAAAATCCGGCAGCCCTCAAAGCCGTGAGAAATTCCGCAAGAGCGACATCAAAGGTTCTCCTTTACCCCGAAATCCTAGCCCAAGCCCTCAAGGTTCTCGGCGAAGCACGCAGCGTCTCCGACGCCGACGTCTTCATTGCCGCCCTCACCGATCAGAACGCCCGCGTAAAGTTTTTCGCCGCGCAGGGCCTGGGCAAACTCAAGCACGCCGCCGCCACGCCGGCCGTCCTCGCCGCGCTCCGCGCCAACAATAACGAGGACCATACCCTGCGCCACGCGCTCGTAATGGCGCTCGTCGGCGGCAACAACCTCCCGGCACTCACCGCCGCCATCACCGACAGCTCTCCCGCCGTCCGCCTAGGTGTTCTGCTCGCGTTGCGGCGTCTCGAAAATCCCGTGATCGCGAAATTCCTCGCCGACTCCGATCCGTTGATCGTCCGCGAAGCTGCGCTCGCGATCAACGATGCGCCGATCATCGCGGCCTATCCCGCACTCGGCGCCCTCCTCGAAAAAAATCCGTCGGATGTTCCCGTCGGCCTGCGCGCGATCAATGCCCATTTCCGCCTCGGCAAAGCGGACAATGCCGCGGCCCTCGCGCGCTATGCCGCGCGTGCCGATGCGCCCGCGAAGCTCCGCGCCGAGGCCATCGCGCAGCTTGCGCTCTGGCCCGCACCGCCGCAGCGCGACCGGCTCGTCGGCATTTTCCGGCCGCACGCGGAAAAAACCCGCGACCGCGCCGTCGCCGTGAAGGCGCTCCAGCCGATCCTCGCCGGCTTGCTGGCGCCGGCCACGCCTTCGCTCGTGCAGACCGCGGCGCTGAAGGCGCTGCAGGATCTCGAAATCGCTGGGGCGAGCGACGCACTCGTCGCCTCGGTGAAAAATTCCGAGCTACCGGCCGATACCCGCGTCGCTGCGCTCAACGCCCTCGACAAACTGAAGGACAAGCGCCTCGCCGAAACCGTAAAGGCCGCCGGCGAAAGTTCTTCCTCCGCGCTGCGCCTCGCCGCCCTCCCGATCGCGTCACGCCTCTCGCCCGATACCGCCGCCCCCGTCCTCGCCAGCCTGGTGGCGAAAGGCACGGTCGAGGAACAGAAGGCCGCCTTCCGCGCGCTCGGCAATCTCCGCCACGCCAGCGCGGACACGTTGCTGCTCGCGCAACTCCAGCAACTCGCCGCCGGCAAGGTTGCGCCCGCCGTGCAGCTCGAACTCCTCACCGCGGCCGGCCGCCGCAGCACGCCCGCGATCAAGGATATGCTCGCACAGCGCATGGCTGCGATTGCCGCCAGCAACGATCCCCTTGCCCCCTATCGCACCGCCCTCGCCGGTGGCTCCGCCACGCGTGGTGAAAACATTTTCCGCAACCAGCCCACGCTCGCCTGTCTCCGCTGCCACCGCGCGGGCGGCGACGGCGGCGACGCCGGCCCGAACCTCGCGGGCATCGGCGCGAAACAGTCGCGCGAGTATCTCCTCGAATCGATCGTGAAGCCCAACGCCCACATCGCGCCCGGCTTCGACACGATCGTCGTGACGCTGAAGAACGGCGAATCCGCCGCCGGCATCGTCGCCGCCGAAACCGCGAGCACACTCACGTTGCGCAACACCGACAGCAAACTCGTCGACGTGAAAAAATCCGACATCGCGAAACGCGAAGGCGCGCCGAGCGGCATGCCGGAAATCTACGGCGCGATCCTCACGCCGAGCGAACTGCGCGACGTCGTGGAATACATGGCGAGCCTCAAGGACGAGGTGAAGCGCCTCGATGAAAACCAACCCCGCGCCCTCCGCGGCCTCCCGCCGATGGCGAAGGCGGACTGATACCAACGTCTGTTAATATTTGGATTGTCATGGCGAGGAGCGAAGCGACGAAGCCATCCAGCTGGATCGCCACGGCGCGCTTCGCGCACCTCGCGATGACAAAAGTCTAATAAGCAACAGCCGGTGGTATGATACCAACGTCGCATGATTTCTGGACTTTAGTGGGATCGAGGTGGGGTCGGGACCTCCGGGCCCGGCCACGGGTGAGCCGCAGACCAAAACCGTCGGGCCCGGAGGTCCC
>JANNEY010000045.1:0-4483 GCA_031379235.1 Opitutaceae bacterium
CCGGCGGGCAGGGACGCCCGCCGCTACGTCGGAGGTGTCGCGCTTCATCGGTTCAGCGCCGCGATCACGGCAGCCTTCAGTTTCAACTCGGGTTGCTCCGTGAGAGCCGGCGGATCGTCCCCGAGATAGGTCTTCGCGTTCTTCGCGATCCAGTCGGCGGTCGCGAGGCGGTAGCGGCGGGTCGGATCGATTGGCGCGGGAGCGGCGGCCACGAGGTTTTCGCCACCGCGCTCGGCAAAGGGCGTCTCCGGCCCCTGATTGGCCCGCGCGAGGATTTTCTGCAGCCACGCGCCACTCACCTCGGCGGTGTAAAGCGGGCCGTCAAATCTCACGCAGGCATCGAAGGCATAGCGCGTGACGTCGCCCGCGGGCAGCCCCGCGCCAAACGTCGTCGCGCCCACGAGCGCGACATCCGCCTGCGCCGCGACGCGCGCGGCCTCCACCGCAAACCGCGCGGCCTCGGTCGGCGCAAGCGCTCGCGGCGAACGACCGACAACGGCTGTCTCCTCGGGCGTGAGGTGTTGTGTGAGCGTTGCACGAATCAGCTTCGCAAGCGCCGGCTCAACGGGATCGGCGGCGGCGAGCGCGACTTGTTCGATCTCCCATTGCAGCCGACCGGGGGCGCGTTGCAGGCGCGCGATCGAAATGAACTCCATCCAGCTGCCCGAGTGAAAATAAATTCCCCCGCCCTCGCGGTGCACGAAGCGCAGATGGTCGTGCGCGCCGGCGAAGAGCGTGCCCTCGGGCACGAGCGGCAGCATCGCGCGGTCGGCTTTGAGACCGGCGTGGCTGAGCACAACGGGGAGCGCGGCGTTTTTCAGCAGCGCTGGAAAGTTCTCGCGCGCCCAGACGGCAGGATCGGCGAGGTCGAGCTGCGGGCGGATGGCGAGGCGGTAGGTGGAGAGTTTGTCGGTCGTGACGCCGACGAGCGTGAGCGCGTGGGCGCCAAGTTGCAGGATGAGCGACGCGGGCGCGTAGTTTTTTCCGGTGGCCGGATCGCGCAGATTACCACTGACCACCTTGGCCCCGGCGGCCTCAAGCCGCCGCACGGTTTCGGCGACGTCGAAGAATTCCGGTTCATGATTGCCGAGGTTAACGACAAGTGGGCCGCGAGCGGCGAGCGCGGCCAACAAGGCGAAGTCCACCGCACCGGCCGTGCGGCGGGCGACGGCGTTGCCGTATTCGAGCGAGTCACCGTTGATCAGCATCGCGAGCGGCACGCCCGCATTTTCGCGGTGCAGCTGATCGATGCGCGCCACGAGCTGCGCGGTGCGTTCGTAGGCGGAGTGCATGTCGCCGAGCACGACCAGCAAGGCTTCGGGTCGGCCCACCTCGGCCGCACGGCCGCAGAGAAGGACGCAGACAAAAAGGGGGATTAAGCTAACACGCACGTGGGGCAGGATTTTTTCCGGCAGGACGGATCTGATTATTTCTCCGGCGGGACGGATTGCAGCGCACGGTAGCCACGCGCGAGGGAATCTTCGAGGAGTTCGGCGCGCAGCGGTTTGTTGAGGAAATCATTCATGCCGGCGGCGAGGGCGTTGAGGCGGTCTTCCTCGAAAGCCCCAGCGGTGACGGCGATGATCCAAGGACGGCTCGGATCGCCACCGAGGGCGCGGATGCGGCGCGTGGCCTCAAGGCCGTCGACGCCGGGCATTTGGACATCCATCAATATGAGATCGTAGGGCGCGCGCTGGTGAGCCGCGATCGCTTCCGCTCCGTCGGAGGCGAGATCACAAGTATAACCGATTTTCTTGAGCGTCATCTTGGTGACGCGCTGGTTCACCAAGTTGTCATCCGTCACGAGAAGGCGCAGGGGCATTTGGTTGGTCATGTTGACCGGGGCGGGAGAAGCCGGGGCGGGCAGCGGGGCGGGGGCAGCGGCCCGGGTAACGCGATCAGGAAGCGTGGTCGCCGCGGCAAGACCGACATTGATAATCACGGTGAACGTGGAGCCGCGGCCGGCTTCGCTTTCGACGGTGATCGTGCCGCCCATCAATTCGGCGAGTTTCTTGGAAATCGCGAGACCGAGACCGGTGCCGCCATATTTACGGGTGTTGGTGTCGTCGACTTGGGAGAAGCGCTGAAAGAGTCGGCTTTGTTTATCTGTGGGAATCCCGATACCCGTGTCGCGCACGCTGAGGCTGAGCTGGTAGCGTTCGTCCCACCGGGAGTCGAGTCGGGCTTGCAGGACGATTTCGCCCCGGTCGGTGAACTTGACGGCGTTATTGAGCAGGTTGATGAGGACCTGACGAAGCCGCGCGGCATCCCCAATGATGATGCGCGGGATCTCCGGCGCGACGTGATAGGTCAGAGCGAGGCCTTTGTCTTTGGCCCGCGCCGCGATGAGCGCGATCGACTCCTCGATGCACGTCGCCAAGTCATACGGTTGTTGCCGCAGTTCGACGTGGCCGGCTTCGATCTTGGAGTAGTCGAGGGTGTCGTTGATAATAATGAGCAGGGCTTCGCCAGAAAGCTTGATCGTGCGGAGATGCTCGCGTTGCTCAGCGTTGAGCGGCGTCTCAACCAGGATATTGGTCATGCCGATGACGCCGTTGAGCGGCGTGCGGATCTCGTGGCTCATCGTCGCGAGGAAGGCGCTCTTGGCTTCGTTGGCGGCTTCGGCGATGCGGGCGAGACGGCGGGCTTCCTCGGCGGCAACCGCCAATTCGAGATTGGAACGGCGGAGATTTTCCTGGGACGCGCGGATCGCGTCTTCCTGGCGGCGGCGCTCGGTGATGTCGGTGAAAACGCCGAAGATACCGGTCGCCTTGCCCTGATCGTCGCGGATGATGTCGGCGCGGACGAAGGCGGGAAAGATCCGGCCACTCTTGTCCTTGATCTCAGTCTCACCGTGCCAAGAACGGCCCTCGCGGATGCTGTGATGAATCTGCCGGGCGATGGATTTGTCGGCAAACAAGGCGGCCGGTTCCTCGGCCGCGTTCAGGTGATCGACCGTGTAACCAAAGAGCTCGAGGTGAGATTTATTGTGGAAGAGGGAATTCGAATCCATGTCGCCAATGCCGATGGCATCGGAAGCGCTGTCGACCGCCTGCACGAGGCGCTTGAGCTTGGCCTCGGTGGTGGCGAGTGCGGCCGCTTGCCGGATTTGGTGGTGGCGGGCGCGCCTCAGCACCATGGCGAGCGCCACCAGCATCGCGGCGGCCAAAAGCCAAGGCGCCAGTGTGAACAAGGGCGGCATCTACGGTTGAAGCGATTGAAGCACGGGCAGGAGATTCACAGTCAAATTTTCGGCAAGGCGACCCAAACCGGTGAACAAGACGCTTCAAAAGCGGCGAGGGCGCGGTGCGATGCAACGCTGGAATCGTGGCGTTGGTTTCGGCCGACAAATTCGCAGCCGAAAAATTCCTACGGCGCTTCGTAAACTTCCAAGAGGGCCACACCCGTCGTGCCACCGATGCCGGAAACCTGGACGGTGTAGGCACCGGGTTGCAGAGTCGCCAGCAAGGCGGCATCGCGCGACGTGCCAGTGAGACCAAAAGCCCCGACCGAGGCAAACGTGGCGGCCGTGACCGGTGTCGCCGCACCGACAGGCGTGGCCCAGTTGTCGTTCTCCTGCGTCCTCACGCTCGCGCTGTTGAACAGTTCCAATTTCGGATCGTCGAGCACGCCGGTCACGCCAAACACCGTGAGCGTGGGACCGATGGCCCGCACCAGAACCGTCTTGGAACCCGGACCGGTGATCACAAATCCGGCGATCAACACGTCCGCACCGACGCCGCTGACGGCACGGGCGGAGACGTTAATGAGTCGCGGTGTGCCCGCCCCAAAGGTCGAGGCCGGGGTGACATCGTAGAGTTCCGCGAGCACGACGCCCGTCGCGCCGCCCACTCCGGAGAGTTGGGCGGAGTAGCCGGCGCTCGCCAGCGAGCCGCTATAGAGCGCGGCATCGCGACTGTTGGCGGTGAGGGCAAACGCGCCGACGCTGGCGAAAGTAGCGGCGTCCGCGGCGTTCCAGTTATCGTTCTCAAAAATTTTCACCGCGGTGGCGCTGTAGACTTCGAGCTTCGGATCGGCGAGCACGCCGGTCACGCCGAAGATCCCCAGCGTCGGCCCCACCCCGCGCACGAGCAGGGGTTTCGGGCCGCTGGTGCCCGCGCCGCCTACGACGAAACCCACGATCAACGTTTGCGCCCCAGTGCCAGCGCGGGTGCGGATCGAGAGATTGGCGATGCGGCTGACTTCCTGGGTCACGACCGCATTGACGGTGAGCCGAGCCGAGGGGGACACGACGCCACCGACCGAATCGGTCACGACGACATCATAGAGCCCGCTTTGAACGGCGGTGACTCCGGTGAGGGTCAACGTGCTGCTGGTCGCGCCCGCAATTCCAACCCCATCTTTCCGCCATTGATAGCTGAGCGCACCGAGACCCGTGGCGTCGACCCGCAAGGTCACACTCCCCCCAAGAGCGATCGTCTGATCCTGGGGCCCGAAATTAATTCCCACGCTGGTGCCAGCG
>JANNEY010000062.1:0-1603 GCA_031379235.1 Opitutaceae bacterium
CGGCGAGGTTTTTCATTTCGCCGGGATCATTCTGCTCGTCGTAAAGCTCCACGCCCTGCTTGCCGTCGTCCCATTCCGTGTAGCGCCAGCGCGGCGTGCGCACGCTGTGGCCGGGATAGCCGCCGCGCTCCACCTGCGTGAACGCCGGGCGGTCCCAGGCCGCGTCGGGCTTCACAAGCAAGGGCCGCAGCGACACGCCCGCGAGGTTCGCCGGCGGCGTCAGCCCCGCGAGGTCGGCCAGCGTCGGGTAGACATCGACAAATTCCACGAGCCGCGGCGACGGCGTGCCCGCCTTGATGCCCGGTCCCGCCATGATCATTGGCACGCGCGCCGAATCCTCGAAGCAGCTCTGCTTCATCCAGAGGCCGTGCGTGCCGAGCGAGTAGCCGTGGTCGCTCCAGAAAACGATCACGGTGTTCTCCCGCAGGCCGAGGCGATCGAGTGCATCGATCACGCGGCCGATCTGTGCATCGACGAAGGAAATAGCAGCGTAATACCCCTGCTTGGTCAGCCGGGCCTGCTCGTGGGTCACGCCGAAGTTCGGCCACGGCCGCGACGAGAACAGCGCGGCCGCCGGCACGGTCGCCTCGTAACCCGCCGGCATTTTCGGCACCTCGATTTTTTCCAACGGATAGAGGTCGAAATATTTTTTCGGCGCGACGTAGGGCGTGTGCGGCTTGTAGAAACCGACCGCGAGGAAGAACGGCTCGCCCTTGTGCTTCTCGAGCAGGGCAATGGCCTGCGTGGCGACCTTGCCGTCGGTGTGATCCTCGTCGCGCCCTTTCGCGTCGGCGAGGTAGGACATGGCTGAACCCAGGCCGCGCGTCGGCGTGTGGTTGATGATGTCCGATTCGAGCGTCGTCTTGTCGGTCCCGGCGGGATTGTAGAATTCCTGCCACGAAGCCGGATCGTCGAGGCCGCTCGTGCCGATGTCGCCGGGATTGCCGTAGTGGTAGATTTTTCCGACGCGCGCAGCGTAGTAGCCGGCGCGCGAGAAAAGCTGGGGGATGGTGACCACATCAGGCAGACCGGTGCGAAAATGATACTGGAGGTTGAAGACCTTCGTCGTGTCCGGGCGCAGGCCGGTCATGATCGACGAGCGGCTCGGGCTGCAGAGCGGAAACTGGCAGTAGGCGCGGTCGAACTTCACGCCGCGCGCCGCGAGCTTGTCGAGGTTGGGCGATTTCACAACCGGGCTGCCGTAGCAGCCGAGGTCGTTGTTCATGTCGTCGACGGCGATGAAGAGAACGTTGAGTTTGGCGGGCGCAGCGGCGAACGAAGCGACGACCGATCCGAACAGGATGAACGCAAGACGCAGGGTGGTTTTCATGGAGCGAGGGAAAAGAAAATCAGCGATAGGCGTCGCGTCGATTGGCAATGCGTATGACGAGGATGGACAGACGTTGATCAAAAATCTCGTAGAGAATGCGGTAGTCCCCGACGCGCACGCGCCAGACGTTTTCTTCGCCGGTCAATTTAATGCAACCCGGCGGGCGTGGGTTGATTTCGAGGGCGTCGATGGCGCGCGCCAGCCGACGCTTTAGGATTTCGTCACGACAATCATCCAGCCATTCAGATGTTTTCGCCGACAGATTAACCGTGT
>JANNEY010000093.1:0-1654 GCA_031379235.1 Opitutaceae bacterium
CACAGCGCGTTGTGCGAGGAGCGGGCGAGATCGACGAGGATTTTCGGGGTGCTGCCGATATCTGTGTGCAGCTCGCGCACACGTTCGGGAATTATCGCCACGTCGTGCTCGGGCGCCACCAACAGCGTCGGCATCGTTACCTTTTTTGCCATCGCCGGCCCCCAGCCCCACAACGTCACCTCCGGCGCGCGGCGCACACCCGGCCCCCACGTAGCGCCGACGGGATCGGAGGCGAGCATTTCGCTCCAAACCGACTGCGCCGTCTGTGGATCGTATTGGTCGGGGCTCGGCGTTTGGCCCTCCCAACTGGCGAAAAATTCGGCCCGGTTCATGGTGTTGAAGACTGGCCCCGGCACAGGCAGCGACGGAGCCTCGACCGGCGTGGCCCGATCATAGCCAGGAGCGAGCAGGACCAGCTTCGACACTTGGGCGGGATGCTGTGCGGCCCAGCCGCCCGCGCGCCGGCCGCCTCGCGACCAGGCAAC
This sequence comes from Opitutaceae bacterium, assembly GCA_031379235.1. Lineage (GTDB taxonomy): Bacteria > Verrucomicrobiota > Verrucomicrobiia > Opitutales > Opitutaceae > ER46. The sequence continues at coordinate 486 of JANNEY010000093.1, forward strand.
CAATGCGATGCGTTCCACCGCGCGCAGCTTCCGGATGTAGGCTACGACTGCACTGATGTCGTCCCAATCGGACGCGAGGGTCATCATCGCGCCCGGATAAGTTCTCTCTTTGGTCTCAGGGACTCCGAATGCCTTGCGCTGCGCCGCCGAAAGATTGGCGGGATCGTTCATGGCCGCGGGCCGGGTCGAGCGGCCAATGCCGGTCAGGTCCACGGCGAACGTATCGTAACCCGCCGCCGCCAGAAAGGCCATCCAGCTGTAATCCTGATACGGCACGTCAAACGCCACCGACCCCGGCGTGCCCGCGCCATGCACAAACAACACGACCTTGTCGCCCGCGATCCGCTCCGGCATCGCCGCGCTAACACGCTCGCGCACGTAGAGCTTCACGGTCTGTCCCGCGATGGCCGCCACCGTGGAGCGCACCTCGACGTAGTGATCGCGAGAGAGAATCCGCGGCGCGCGCCGGGGCATGCAGGATCGCCAGCAGAGTAAGCAGGCTGACCGCGGCAATTGTGCATGAGTTCGTCGGGGATCGCATCATGAAAGTGTCTTCAGCGGAACTCAGAAGAGTTCCAATGGCAAAGCTCGAAACCGACGAAGGCCGGATGCGCAACAAGACTTGCCTGAACCTCGAGCCCCATAAGCGATAACTTCACGCCTTCGCTCCTGATTGTCATTGCGAAGGAGCCTATGCGACTGCGGCAATCCACGGTGTGATTCCAGATGGATTGCCGCGGTCGGCAAGCCTCCCTCGCAACGACAGGTTGATTGTCGAGGGTTGAGAGGAATACCAAGAGAGGACTTACATTTTTGGGCGTGATAACGTGCGATTCAGCTCTGAGATCGAACGCTCAACTCTCATCCCTCAACTCTCAACTGCAGCGCCTCGCTAAGGCGTAAGCCCGGCCTCAACCGGTTCGCTCCCGGAAAACCACCCAAACGACTTCCTTGCATTTTCGAGGTGGCACTTCGAATATGCGAGGAACGTGAAATCGGCTATCCCACGCTCCGACGCTGCTGCAGCCATCCGTTCCGCCCTGTCGCGCAACCCGGTCGTCGCGCTGCTCGGTCCGCGCCAGTGCGGCAAATCCACTCTCGCCCGTCAGCTCGCCGCCGAGGCCGGCCGCACCCTGTTTCTCGATCTGGAGAATCCCGCCGACCTCGCG
>JANNEY010000094.1:0-16060 GCA_031379235.1 Opitutaceae bacterium
CGAGGCACCCGTGGCGATACTCGCGACAATCTCGGAGGAATCTTTGTTCGTCGTGTTGCCGTAGGTGAGGAGCACTTCGCTGCCGGACATGCCGCGGCGCAATTTGAGGTTGATCACGCCGGCGACCGCATCGGCGCCGTAGAGCGCCGACGCGCCATCCTTGAGCACCTCGATGCTGTCGACCGTCGAGAGCGGAATGGTGTTGAGGTCGACAAAGGCCGTCGTGCCGCCGACGCCGACGGGATAGGACGCAACCCGCCGGCCGTTGATGAGCACGAGCGTGGCCTCGGGCCCGAGCCCGCGGAGCGAGATGGCGCTCGCGCCGGGCGTGAAGCCGGTGGCGTTGTTGGAGACGGGCACGGACCCGGCGTTGGCGACCGTGATTTTTTGGAGCAGCTCGGCCGTGCTGTTCGCGCCTGACTCCTCAATCGCCTTCCGATCAATCCGGATAATGGGTGACGCGCCCGCCTGCACCGCCGTTTCCGTCGTGGGGATGTAAGAGCCCGTGACGACGAAGGCCTCGAGTTTTTTGGGCTCGGCGTTATCGGCCGCCGGCGTGGCTTGACCGAAGAGCGCGACGCTCGAAAGGCACGCGCCAGCTAAAACGTGGAACGCAGTGACGGGTGCTCGGAGGCGGAATGAGTTCATGGGGAAATGGGCCGGAAGGTGAAGGGTCAGCCGCAAGGGCACGACGCCGCTGCGCTGAGGAGAAAACCGGCGGCACTCCGTCTCCCGCAAGATAAATGACGCACCCTAGCCGAGGGCCAGGAGCCCACCCACGCAAAGCGCCGTCGCGCCAGCCGCCAGCTCGCCGTCGGACAGCACCTTCGCGCGGAGCCCACCGCGGCCGCGCAGCCATGCCTCGGCCCCGGGCGCGACGACGGTGTTCATCCAATGGCAGGGCTTCGCTTCGCCCATGCCTTCAAATTCAATTCCGCCGAGCGAGAAGCGCGCGCCGATCAAGTCCGGCAGAGGGAGATTTTCAACGATCACGTTGCGCCGAAACGCAGCGGGCGAAAGCGCCGGCACGCCGAACTCACGCCGCGCCGCGCCGACCGTCTCCCACGCAAAAAATGTGATCTGGCCGTTGTAGTCCGGCCGGTAACCGAAAAACCGATCACCCTCGATGCCCCAGCCGGCGCGCACCCGGACCGTCGGCATGTCGACGGCCGCGTGTTCACCCGCGGGCTGGCCGTGCCGGCCAAAAAAATTATGGCCGGACGAAATGAAGATATGGCGGATGGCGACCTGGGAGTTCACGGCAACAAGCCACTCTCAACACATCGCGTGCCACGCGCAATGAGACTTCCTCATTACACCGATACACCCGCTCAATTCCGCCCGGCCGGTTCGACGACACGCGCCGGCCCGATCTCCACACGACCGCCGGGCGGGGGCACATATTTTTTTAGGAACGCATCGACGCGCGTGAAGTGCGCGATGCTGAGCTCTTCCTTGCGAAACCCGTGGCCCTCCTTCTCCTGGATCACGAACTCGAAGGTCTTGCCCGCCTTCTTCAGGGCGGCCGCCATGTCGTGGCCTTGCGAGATGCGCACGCGGGGATCGTTTTTGCCGTAGGCCATGAGCAGGGGGGCGACGATGCGGTCGGCGAAATGCACAGGCGAGGTGGCTTGGATGCGCTGCCGATCTGCAGACTTCGAGAGATCGGCGATGCGGGTGTTATACCAGTGCGCACGATCAGCCGAAAGACTATCGCCTCCCGGGATCAGTTCCTTGATGTCCGAGACACCGACGTAGTTGACACCGGCGCAATAAAGCTCGGGCGTAAAGGCGAGCCCGGCGAGGGTCGCATAGCCGCCGTAGCTCGCCCCGGCGATCACCACGCGTGCGGGATCGACGATGCCCTCAGCGATCGCCCACTTCACGGCGTCAGTCAGATCATCCTGCATTTCGAGCCCCCATTTTTTCCAGCCCGCGCGCTCAAAAGCGCGGCCATAGCCGCCGGAGCCACGGTAGTTGACCTGGAGCACGGCGTAGCCGCGATTCGCGTAGAATTGGACCTCGGGGTCGAAACCCCAACTGTCGCGAATCCCAAAGGGACCGCCGTGGGGATGGAGGACGAGCGGGAGATTTTTAGGCGCGCGACCGACCGGCAGCGTGAGGTAGGCGTGGAGGGTAAGGCCGTCGCGGGCTTTGAGCACGACAGTGTTCATCGAGGCCATCTGGTCGGGATCGATGCCGGGGTTGAGGACGGCGAGCTCCTCGATTTTTTTGGTGGCGGAATCGAAGAGATAAAACACTCCAGGGTCGCGATCGCTGGAGGCGTTGATGAGGCGGCGGGAGCCGTCGGGCGCGGCGTCGAGGATGCGGTTGCGGGTGTCACGGAGCGAGAGGTCGATGCGCTGCTGGAGCTGCTCGGACTCGGCGTCGAGCCAGTGGCGGCGCGGCCGGTCCGCGTTCACCGAGATGGCGACGACTTTTTGTTTCGCTTCGTCCCACACGGAGCCGCTGACGTCGTAGGTATCGTCGCCATGGACGAGGGCGCCGAGAGTGCGGGTCTGCGTGTCGTAGCGGTAGACGGCAGTCGTGCTGCGGCCGACGCTTGACGAGACAAAGAGCGTGCGGTCGTCGCCATCGAAACCGAGCGGGCTCCAACCGGGGGAGTCGGCGTCGTGCGAGTGGATTTCAGTCCACGAGCCTTTCGCGGGATCGCGGAGGAGGATCGCCACGGTCTGGCCTTTTTGGGCGACGCCGAGCCGGACGTTTTGATGCCGGTCGAGCACCCAGCGGCGGATCCAGCCGGGGTTTTCCACCTCGATGGTGAGCTTGCCGGTCGAGAGATTCATCCGGCAAACATCGGGGCCCTGCGCGCCCGAGAGATTGCCGAGGACGAGAATGTGCTTCGAATCCTTGGGTAGACGTGTGAGGAGGCCTCGGAACTGGCGGTTGACCTCGCCGAGCATCCCGGCATCCGGGCTGGCGCCAAACAGGACCGAGCGGTCAGTGCCATCGCGGTTGATGGCGTAGACGGTGGGGATTTCCTGCCCGTCGGTATCGCGAACGAAGACGAGGCGGTCGTCGCTGGCCCAGAGGAACGAACCGACGTCGTTGTCCTTGAAGTTGGTGAGAAGATTTTTAGTTTTCTTCTCGAGATCGATGACCGCGAGATTCATCCGGCGCTCGAAGGGGATGAGACACGCGATGCGTTTGCCGTCGGGGGAAAACGTGAGCGCGGCGATGTTGGGTTTCTTGAAAAACGTCTCGACGGGCAATTCGGGCGGTGGCAGCGCGGCAGCTGTGGCGGACGAGACGGCGGCGAGGTAAAAGGCGGCGCGCAGCCCAGGGGGACGAAAGAGTTTCATAGTAGGAAAAGTCCGGGCGAACGAAGGCCGGAGGGCGGGGCAGAGACCCTGTCGTCTTTTTCAAAACTCCCGGCGCGCACGGAAGGACATTGAGCGGCCGAGGGCGCCGCCGCTGCCGGAGGTTCGGTCGTCGAAGCCTAGGATGACGAAGCCGTTTTCCGGGGCGCGATTGTCCAACACGTTGTTCATCCCGAGGGTGAGCGTGGTGCGCTTGAAGCCGCGGTAGCTCACCGTCGCGCTCAGGATGGTATAGACGTTCTCGCCCCAGCCGTTGGGATTTGCGACGGTCGTGAAACCACGGTTGTGGTATTTCCCGATCACGTCGGCGTTCGTGCTCGCGCTGAAATTCTTGTGGCGCCAGCCGAGCCCATAGTTGTAGCGCCACTCAGGGGAGAAGTAGCGGCCGGTGGAATCGCCGAAGCCGGCGCCCTGACGGGCGTCGATGCCGCGCTTGATGGTCTGCACGATATCGGCGTTGAAGGTGAAGCTGCCGAGGCGGGTCTGACGGAGCGAATAGCGCAGGCCGAAATCCATGCCCCGGAAGAGTTGGAAGCCGAGATTATTGGATACGCCAAACACAACATTAATGGGTCCGGGCACACCGGGGGGATCGGTCGGCAAATTTGGGTTGCGCAAAATGGCGTTGGGGAAATTGGCGCGTCCCTCGGCCGAAACGAGGTAGGAGACGCCGAGGGAATTAATGATGTTGTCGATCTGGTAATCGAAGAAATCGACGGTGACGCTCAGCCCCTTGATCGCAGGAAACTCCAGCACGCCCCCGACGTATTGCACTTTACCCTCTTCCGGGAGGAGGTCGGGGTTGCCGCCAGTAATCGTGCGGATCTGGCGCGCGGGTTCGAACGTGCGGAGCGGGTCGGCGACCGCACCGCTGGTGATCGCAGCAGTTTGTTTCTGGTAAAGCTGGCCGAGATCAGGTGCCTTGAACGACTCGGAAAAAGAGCCTCGGACGAGGATGTTGACGAAGCGGTTGGAGGGCAGTTTCAACTTGGCCCCGATCTTGGGCTTGGTGGTATTGCCGAAGTCACTGTAGTTTTCGCGGCGGGCAGCGAGCTGCAGCTCGAACCATTTTTGCAGCGGCACGGACAATTCGGCGTGCACCGAGTGGACCTCCCGATCGCCATAGAACGGGACGCTGTTGGTGAAGTTGAGATACGGGCTGGTGTCAGGATGGCCCCGGAGGGTGTCGCGGCGGTATTCGTAACCGGTGGCAACGCCGAGTTCGCCGGCCCCGCGCAAGGGGATTTGCCAGACGCTGGCCGAGGCCCGGAGATCGGTGAAGAAGGAATCGATCTTGTTGTCAACCTGAGTGGCGCGGACGAACTTGTCGGTGAGGATGCGCGGATTTTCCGAGGGACCGAAGAGATTGAAGGCCGTGGCGCGAGTCGTGCCGGCCAGCACGGCCTGCAAGTCGGTGGCGCGGATCTGGTCGTTGAGCCGGCGGGCGCGATCAACACCGTAACCGACGCCGCTCTCCCATTCCCAAATCCGGAAGGCGCGGCCCCTGAGACCGGCGACGCTGTTGAGGGCGCGATCGTTGACTTCACGCTTCGCGCGGTCGGCGGTGTTGAGCACGGTGTAGACTGCGCTGGTGCCGCTCTGGGTGAGGGTAATGCCAAAGGGATTGTAGGGATTGGTAGCCGGGTAAGTCATGCCGGCGGCGGAAGTGGTGAAGCTCGCGGGAGTGTTTTCGTAATAGGTATTGCTGCGGCTATAGGAAACCTGAAGGAAAGCCGTGAGCGATTCGTTGAGCCGGCGGTTGATGGTGGTCATGAGGCCGGTCGATTCGCTGGCGGGAAAGACCATCGTGTCGCGGGCCTGATCATAGAGGTTGGCGTTGGGAAACGCGGCGAGCGAGAGCACGGTGCCGGCATAGACAAACTGGCTGCGGGTGGGGTTGGCCGTGGGCACGCCGCGCGGGAGCACGTAATATCCGGCGAGCGTGCCGACGCCGGCCGCTGCGGCCTGCGCCGCAGTGAACTGCACGTTGGATGGATTGTTGCTCGAGCCTTGGAAGCTCTGCCCCTTGTTACCGAGCGAGCGGTAATCCACGGAGTTGATCCCAAAATCGGTGAGGAAGTTGGAGTGCCGCACCGTGTGGTTGAGCCCGAACATCACCTCCCATCCGTTCTTCGAGAAACCGGAAAACACACTCGCGCGCCGGTTGAGCGAGTCGTGCTTCAGGGTGTTGGAGACCGAAAAGTCGAGGGCGGTGCCGCTGTAATTTTTCTTCAGGATGATATTGAAGACGCCCGTGATGGCGTCGGAACCGTAGAGGGCGGAGCCGCCGTCCTTGAGAAAATCGACGCGGTCGATGGCGGACTGCGGGATGGAGTTGAAGTTGAACACGGTCTGGGGCGTGCCGCTCGCGCTGTTGGTGAGCGCGTAGGGGATGCCGCGGCGTCCGTTGATGAGCGTGAGCACGCGGTTCGAGCCGAGGCCACGCGGGTTGATGGTCGCGGCCCCGGTCACAAAGCTGCCCGTGGTGAACTCGGAGTTCGCGGTGCTGTTGTTAAACGGGAGGCTCTGCATGAACTCGCCAACGTTGGCGTAGCCCTTGTCATCGATCGCAGCCGCAGTGTAGGTGACGACCGGCGACGGTGTCTCGTAGTCGAGGCGCTTGACGCGGGAGCCAGTGACTTCGAACGCCTCGAGCTTCGCGGGCGCGGACCCGGCGGCCGGCTCGGTGGCTTTTTTCTCCTCGGGCTTGGGCGCTTCCTGCGCGGCAACCGCGATGGCGACGAGGAGAGGGACAGAGGCAAGGCGTGCAGCCGCGAACGCGGCCGCCGAACAACGGTTTTTCATGGTGTGGTAGTCGGACGGTGGCGCCGCTTGTGGTGCAGGCGGCAGGGAAACTGACAGAGCAGGACGAACGCCAAAGCGCAGCCTGGACACAACCCCGATTTTTCCGCCGGCAAACCGGCGGTGCCCTACTCCCGCGGCTTGGCCGCCGGCTCGATCACCTTGGTCGGCCCGATTTCCACGCGGCCGGCGGGAGGCGGCACCGTTTTTTTCAGGAAGGCGTCCACCCGCGTGAAAAAGGCGATGCGCTTTTCCTCAAGCCGGAAGCCGTGGCCCTCGTCGTCCTCGATGATCAGCTCGTGGGGCTTGCCGGCCTTTTTCAGCGCGCTCTCCATGTCGTAGCCTTGGTCGATATGCACGCGCGGATCGTTGCGGCCGTAGGCCATGAGGACGGGCGCGCGGATGCGGTCGGCGAAATTGCTCGGCGAGGTGTCGTGGACACGCTTGCGATCCTCAGCCTTGTCGAGGTTGGCGAACCACTCATGCACGAGGCCGAGCTGGTCCGCGGTGCCCTGATACTTGCCCCAGTGCGACGTGAGATTGGTCACACCAACGTAATTGATCCCGGCGCAGTAGAGCTCCGGCGTGAACGCGAGTCCGGCCATCGTCGCATAACCGCCGTAACTGGCACCGCTGATGACCACCCGGCCGGGATCAGCAATCCCTTCGGCGATGGCCCACTTCACGCCATCGGTCAGGTCGTCCTGCATTTCGAGGCCCCATTTTTTGTAGCCCGCCGCCTGAAACCAGCCGCCGTAGCCACCGGAGCCGCGGTAGTTGACCTGCAGCACGGCATAGCCGCGATTCGCGTAAAACTGCACCTCGTCGTTGTAGCCCCACTCGTCGCGGATCGAGTAGGGGCCGCCATGAGGATGGAGGACGAGGGGAAGGTTTTTCGCGGGACGATTTTTCGGCAGCGTGAGGTAGCCGTGGATCCGCAGGCCATCGCGCGCCTTGAAAGTGATCGGTTCCACCGGCGCCATTTTTTCGGGATCGATGGCGGGCTTGAGGACGGCGAGTTCGCTCAGTTTCTGCCGCGCGCGATCGTAGACGTAGTAGACGCCGGGGTCGCGGTCGCTATTGGAGAAATAGATGATCTTGGCGCCATCGCCGGTGAACTGCCGCGGCGCGTGCACAGTGTCGGGCAGCGACGCCTCCAGTTTCGCCTGCAGCGCCTTCATCTCCTCGTCGAACCACACGTAACGGGTGCGATCGGCGGAGTAGTAGAGGCCGACGATTTTTTTCTTCGCCGGATCGTAGACGGTGGTCGCGGTCGGAGCGCCGGCGGCGGTGGGGTTGGCGGTGCCGTTGGCGGCGAGCACATCATAGGTGTCATCGGCGAACACAATCTCGGGGGCACCGCGCTCGATCATGTCGAAACGGGCGACCGCGGCGGTGCGGCGGCCGAGGCCGTAGGTGACGTAGAGCGTGCGGTTGTCGCCGTCGAACGCGATGGGCTCCCAGCCGGCCTGGCCGCGGCGGTGTTCGGTCAGCGGAGACCAGGTGCGGGACTTGGAATCGCGCGCGAGGACGCGGCGGATGTTGCGCTCCTCCACGACGGCGAGCCGGACCTCGCCGGCGTGATCGCGGATGTAGTATTGGACGTTGCCGGGCGCCTCGATGAACTTGGTCATCTTGCCGGTCTTGAGATTCATCGTCGCGACATCGGACCAGTCGCGATAGGTGAGGTTGGCGAGGACGAGGATGTTCTTGTCGTCGCCCTCGATGCGGCCGAGGACGGAGCGGAAGCGCACGCCGGCCTCCTGCTCGGAGCCGGCCTTGGAGTAGCCGGAGGCGAGGACGGTGGGGTTGGAGCCGTCGCGATTGACCGCGTAGAGCGCGAAGGATTCCTGCCCGTCGTCATCGACGCGGAAAAGAATACGATCGTCGCTGGCCCACGAAGGCTGCGTGGCCTGGCGATCCTTGAAATTGGTGAGGAGATTCTTCGTGCCCTTCTCGAGATCGATCACGGCGAGATTCATCCGCCGCTCGTAGGGGACGAGGCAGGCGATGAATTTGCCGTTGGGGGAAAAGGTGAGGGATGCGATCGCGGGCGACTGGAAAAAGGTCGCAACGGGCAGCTCGGGGATAGGCGTGGCCGGCGGCTCGGCGGCGCAAAGCGAGGCGGCTAGACAAAGCGCGAGTATAAAGCGGGGGGCCATGACGGGGGAAACGACGGTGGCGCGGGCTGGAAAAAAAGCGTGCCCCTCACGGGGCACGCTTTTCGTTTCAGGCGGGAAACAGCACGCGGGCGCGCTTAGAATTCCTTGCGCACGCGGATGTAGAGGAAGCGACCGAGCAGCCCGGGGCCGTAGGCGTTGGGATCGACACCGATGGACTCGCGGCCGTTGGGGGGCGGGCGGTTGTTCAGCAGGTTATTCGCGCCGATGGTGATCGTGCTGTTCCAGAGCGCGGCGTAGATGACACTGGCGTGGATGAGCGTGAAGGGATTCTCGCCCCAGCCCTGCGCGGTGTAGTTGTCGTTGTAGTAGTGGTTCGTCCAGTCGGCGTTCAGGTTGGCGCCGATGTCCTTGTAGCGCCAACCGGCACCGGCGTTGGCTTTCCACGTCGGATTGTAATAGTAGCCGTGGTTGTCGAAGAAGCCGCCGCCCAAGCCGGAATCAGAGCCGGTCTTCTTGATCTGCGTGGCGTCGGCGGCGAACGTGTAGTTGCCGGAGCGGGTGTTCTTCAGCGCATAGCGGACGCCGAAGTCGAAGCCACGATACATCCGGTAGGCCGCGGGGTTGTTCGACGGCACGGACTCGACGCGCAGGATCGGACCGGGGTTGCCGAGCGTGCTGTCGCGCACGATGCCATTGGGGAACTGGGCCCGGCCGCGTTCGCTGAGCAGAAAGACGTCGCTGGGGGTGACGATGACTTGGTTGATCCGCATGTCGAAGTAGTCGATGCTGAACGAGAGGTTCTTCACCTTGAGCAGATCCTCGAAGACGGCGCCGGCGTATTTCACCTTGGCGGTTTCGGGGAGGAGTTTGGGGTTGCCGCCCGTCACGATGCGAAGCTGGGTCGGCGGATCCTGCAGGCGAAGGGGATCCTGGCGCACAGCGGAGGAGAAGGCGACGGTCTGGGAGGCATAGAGCAGGCCGAGATCGGGAGCCTTGAAGGCCTCGGCGTAGGAGCCGCGCAGGACGACATTGACGAAACGGTTGCTCGGCAGGCGAACCTTTGCCCCGAACTTGGGCTTGGTGGTGTTGCCAAAGTCGCTGTAGTGCTCGTGGCGCCCGGCGAGTTGGACCTCGGCGGAACCGAGTTCGGCCTTCTTGTAGATCGGCGCGGTGATTTCGACGTATTGGGAGCTGACGTTGCGCTTGCCCGTGAGCGGGCTGCCGCCGCCAGAGCCGAGGTAGGCTGCCGTGTCGGGATTGGTGCGCAAGCGGTCGTTGCGAATCTCCAGACCGCCCGCGACGCTGACATCGCCGGCCGGCAGTTCGAATACCTTGCCCGAGACGTTGGCGTCCCAAGTCAGGCCCTCGGCCTTGTTGGTGGCGGTGGAGACGGTGAAGAGACCGTTGACCAACGCCTGATTTTCGGAAGGCCCGAACGGATTGAGGGCGGTGGCGCGGGTGGTGCCATTGAGGGCAGCCTGATAAACCGAGGCGCGGATGGCGTTGCGCGAGACGGTGGTGACGTTGCTCACGCCATAGCCAACGGCGCTTTCCCACTCCCAGCCGGTGAAGACGGTGCCACGAAGACCGCCCAAAATATTGGATCCGACCGATTCGGTGTCGAACTTGCGGACGGGGCCAAAATTCGCGCGGGCCGTGAGCGTGGTCAGCGGGACGCCGAAGGGATTGTAGGGATTCGTAGCCGGCAGGGTGAGACCCTCGGTCGAGTAGGTAATGACGCCGGGGGTGAAAGCGTAGTAGGTGGAGTTCTTCGAGTAGGTGACTTCACCGAAGGCCTTGAGCCGGTCGCTGAACTCATGCTCAAACGAGGTGAAGTTGCTCACATAGTCATAGGCCGGGTAGGCTGCGAAAGTCTGCGCGAAGTCGTAGCGGTTTTCGTTACCGATGAGCACGGCGTTGGCATTGGCGGGATTGGCCGGAGCGGCGACAAACGTGCCGAGCGTAGGCGTCGCCGTGGGCTTGCCGCCGTTCACCACGTAAGTCCAGCTTGCAACGGAAGCCGCGACATTGGGAAACGGCAGGCCGATGGCCGCCGCCTGCGCGCGCGTGAGCGTGAGATTCGACGGCCAGTTCGAGCCGGAGTTCTGGTTGAGGCCCTTATTGGTGCCGAGGTCGCTGTAATCCGTCGTCTTGACCCCATAGTCGCGGAGGAAGTTCGAGTTCGCGGTCTTGAGGTCGAGCGCGGTCATAATCTTCGTCTTGTTGTTGCCGACGCCGGCGACGAGGCTGAGGTCAATCGTGCCGGTGTCGCCGCCGCTACCCTTGAGAGTGTTGCCGTAGAAGGCGCCGAGGGAGAGGCCGCTGAAATTTTTCTTCAGCTTAATATTCAGCACACCGGTAATGGCGTCGGAACCGTAGATTGCGGAAGCACCGTCCTTCAGGAGTTCGATGCTCTCAAGCGCGGCGACCGGCAGACTGTTGAAGTCGAAGACGGAACGGTTGCCGCTGCTGGTGAGCGCATACGGGGTGGCCCGGCGGCCATTGACGAGCGTGAGGAAATACTGCGCGCCGAGGCCGCGGAGATTGGTCGTCGCAGCGCCACGGAGGAAGCTCGCGGTCTGGTAAATCGAGTTCGCCGTGCCGGAGTTGAAGGGCATCGACTGGATGAAGTCGCCGATGTTGGTGTAACCCTTGGCCTCGATGTCGGCGACGGTAAAGGTCGCGACCGGAGCGGGTGTCTCGTAGTCGAGGCGTTTCACGCGGGAGCCCGTGACTTCGAATTTCTCGATTTTAAGGGTCTCGTCTTTTTTATCATCGGTCTTTTTAGCCGCTGGCGTCTGCGCACTCAGGGCGCCGATGCTCAGCAAGGTGACGAGACCAAAACGGGCAGACGCAGTCGCGGCCGCCAGCAGTGTGGTGTTCATAGCTTGTGGTATGTAGTGTTGGAGGTGTCCGTCAGCCGGCTCCAATGCCAGCTGCCGTTTGTGTTGACGGGTTATGACACAGGGCGGACGGCGGAATTAGCAACGCCGAATTCACGAAACGGCCACGGAAACGTAACTGGACCGACTACGCATGCACCAAGCAGCCGCAAAAAAGCCGGGCTCCAAGTGGAGCCCGGCTTTAGAAACCTGATCGCTTTCGCGAGCGCGTTTAGAACTTATACTTCGCCTGCACGTAAACGAGGCGACCGATCGCGTCGTACGCGTTGATGTCGTGCGACTGATTGCCCTCGGAGGGGATGAGCGGCGGGAACTTGTTGAAGACATTGTTCACACCGACCGTCGCCGAGAGGCCCTTCAGCCACTTGTTGCCGTAGCCGGCAAACGAGTGACCAATCTGGAGGTCGAACTTGTGATACTTCTGCACGCGAAAGTTGGGGGCGCTGCCGAGATCGTCGAACGATGGCACATAGGTGTGCGCGAGGCCGGCGTTCCAGCTCTTCATCGACCAGTCGAGGCGGTTGTTCAGCCGATAGCGGGCAAACACGCCTTGGCTGCTGGTCCCGCGGGGGAAATACCCGTCTTGGTAGCCGACCGCCGCTGACGTGGGCAACACTTGGACGACGTAGTTGCGAACATACGTGCCCAACACCGTGCCCCGGAACTTGCCGAGTCCTTGAGCGTTGTAGTCGTAGGTCGCACGGAGGTCCAAGCCGTCCTGATTATAACCGGCGACATTGACGATCGAGTTAGAGATCCAGATTTCATCGGACGGCCGACCCGTCAATTGACCGGGAGCGGTGATCGGCGCGCCGTCTTTGAAATGAGCTTCGCCGGCCACGCTGACGGCTTGACGCACCAGCGAGGCGTAAGCCGATTTTGCACCCAAGCTCTCGACGTCATTCAGGATCGTGAGCGTGGGGATACTGGCGATCAGATCACGCTCATCGATATTGAACCAATCGGCCGTGAGGGAGAGACCTTTGATATTCTTCGGACTCCAAACCACGCCGGTCGTCCAATTGCGCGACTGGGACGGATTCAGCTTGGCATTCGAACCCGTCGAGGAGCGGTATTGCCGGGTTCCGCTCGCCACGCCGAGCGCTTTGCCCGTCGCGTCGAAACGCTGGATGCTCACCGTGGCGGTGAAACCTTCTGAGAGCGGGCCGTAGAGGTCATAGAGCGTCGGAGCGACGAACGACTCGGAGTAGGTGCCGCGGAACACCAATTGATCATTAAACGGCAGGTAACGGACGGAATATTTCGGCGTGGTCGGATCCGAGGTGGTGCTGTATTTGTCGTAACGGCCGGAGATCGTCAGCTCAAGGGCGCGAATGCCGGGAATGGCGTTCTTCTCGCTGAAGATCGGGATGCGGGTCTCCGCGAAATAGCCGTCCACATTGGATTTGGCGTTGAACGGTTGGCGCGGCGTGGCCTGCAACCAACCCCCGGTCTGGTCATTCCGGTCATTCGTGAAGTCGAGGACTTCCCAGACAAAGCCAGCGCCCACACCGATTTTGACCTCGCCGGCCGGCAGCCGGAAGATCGGTCCCGCGACCTGCACATCGAGCTGACGAAGCGTGCTGAGGAAATCACGCACCTGCGTGCCGAGCATACCTTCGATCACACCTGCAGCCTGAGAACGTGCGAAGGGATTAAAGGTCCCGTTATTGACGGCCGCGGTGTAGGCGACACCGTCGATGAGATTCTTATTCCGGAAATGGTGAATCGACTTGTTGAAGTTGGCACCGGCCTCGTAGGACCAGCCATCGCCAAACGTGCCTCTGACACCGACCACACCATGGAAGCTGGTGGATTCGTTGGCGTAAATCCGGGGAAATTTCAGGAAGCGATTGCGCGCCGTGACGGTGGCATCGAACGGGTTGTTGGGATTCGTGCCCACGACGCTGCCGGTGACCGGTTGAGCATTAAGGACTGTCTCCGTCTCATTAAGCGAGTAGATGAAATCGCCGAATACCGTGGTGCTGTCTGTCAGGCGGTGTTCGATCGCCGTCGTGAAGCTGCGCCGTTGAGCTTGCGCGAGGAGCGTCGGGTAGTTCGACAAATCGAGGAACTGTGAGGCTGCCGTCTGATCGATCGGTCCTTTGTAGACGCCGGAAGCGTTTAGTTGAGCTCCCGTCTGGTCGACGTTGCGCGGCGGCGCATTGAGGGCCGGATTCAGATAATAAAAATCATTTCCTGAGCTCACGATACCAGCGTAGGTCGGCGAACGGAAGAGGCCGGCGGAATACGGACGTTCGTATTGGATGAGCGGGTCACTGCTCTTCCACTCCGTGGTGAAAAGCACGCTGGTCTTGTCGTTCGACATACCGGCGACCGCATAATAGGTGCGGTTGGCCCAGTGGCCCTTGTTCGTGCTGAAGCTGTAGGATCCGCCGACCTCGCCGCCGGCATAGTTCTTCTTCAGGATGATGTTGACCACGCCCGACACGGCATCGGAGCCGTAGGTAGCCGAAGCTCCGTCTGAAAGGACTTCGATGCGCTCGACGGCAGCAAACGGGATCGTGCTCACATCAACGAACGAGCCACCGCCCGAGGCGACAACCGGGGAAGTCGCGGCACGACGACCGTTGATAAGGACCAGTGTCGAACGATTGCGGAGCGAGATGCCCGAGCCGCCGTTGGTATCGCCCGAATTGGTATTCGCGACATCCGAACCATAGTTATTGCCGCCGTAGAAGGACGGCATGCTCGAGCGGAGGACATCGATCAGGTCGGTGCTGACACCGATCTTCTCGATCTCAGCCGCATTGAGGATAGTGAGAGGGACGGTCGTCGCGCCTTCCGCCGCAGGGATCAGCGAGCCGGTGACAGTGAACTTTTCCATCTTCTGGACGGGCTGGGCGGCGGTTTGAGCCTGAGCGTGCGTCACGAGGGCGAGCAGGCTGCCGAGCAGCGACAGCTTCGCCATTAACTTCCGATTTCGGATGGTCATAATACAGGGTTTTAGTGTGGTTGATGTGATAAGGAAAACGCGGCTCGCGCCGCTTTTACTTGGAGCGCACAAAGCAGCACGTGTGTCATACGGGCAAGTAAAATTGAACGGCGCCAGATGCTTGCAATCAATGCCGGCCTCCGCCCTCTTCCCCTGCCCCGTTGCGATGAAAGACCTCTCCGCCATCGTCGCCGCGCTGCTCGCCCCGGATGCGCAGCCGGCCGTGCTCGCCACTTTGGTTGCGGTCGCGGGCTCCTCCTATCGGAGACCAGGAGCAAGATTGCTGGTCCAGGCTGATGGGTCCCGCCTCGGCTCCATCAGTGGCGGTTGCTTGGAGGAAGATGTGATGTCGCGGGCGGCCAAGGTCAGGACCAGCGGACATTCGGAGACGGTCGTCTACGACACCACCTCGGAAAACGACTTGGTCTGGGGCGTCGGGCTCGGTTGCCACGGCGTGGTGCGCGTCTTGCTGGAAAAAATTACCCCAGCACCGGCTTGGGCCATCGCCGTGGCCCAAAACATCCGATACCACCGGAAAACCGCGCTCACGGTTACGCACGGAGACGGCGATCCCGCCCATTGGGGCACTCGTCTGGCCGCTCCCGGCGATTGCGCCGACCCCGCGCACCTTTTTCTCGATTTCGTCGCGCCTCCACCCGCTCTCACGGTCTTCGGAGCCGGCGATGATGCGCAACCGCTCGCCGGGCTCGCGCGCGAGCTGGGCTGGCATATCACCGTCGCCGATCCGCGGGCGGCATTCGCGACCGCCGCCCGCTTCCCGACCGCGGATGCTCTGGTCGTGGGCCGCGCCGACGAACTCGTCGCACGCGTCGCCCCGCATCCCGACGGTCTCGCGGTCGTGATGACGCACCACTACGTGCACGATGTCCCCATCCTCCGCGATCTGCTCGCACGTCCCCTCGTTTATCTCGGTCTCCTCGGGCCG
Source organism: Opitutaceae bacterium (assembly GCA_031379235.1). Lineage (GTDB taxonomy): Bacteria > Verrucomicrobiota > Verrucomicrobiia > Opitutales > Opitutaceae > ER46. The sequence goes on from JANNEY010000094.1 coordinate 15,072, forward strand.
AAGAAGCGCGCCGAAAAAATCCTCGCCGACCTCGAAAAATCCGGTGTCGTGGCCACTCCCGCTCAACGAGCCCGGTTACACGCTCCGGTCGGGCTCGACTTGGGCGCGGATTCGCCGGAGCAAGTCGCCCTTTCAATACTCGCCGAGATGCAAGCCGCACTCGGCGGCCGCGATGCCCGCCCGCTCCGCGAACGCACGCGCCCGATCCATGATTGAATCCCGGGCATCGTTTCGCTTCGGCGTCATCATCCTCGCCGCGGGCGCCTCCACGCGCATGGGCGCACCGAAACAACTGCTGGAAATCGGCGGCCGCCCGCTGCTCGTCAGCGCGGTTGAGGCCGCGCTCGCCTCGCCCGCCTGGCCGGTCGTCGTCGTGCTGGGTGCTCAGGCCGAAAAAATCCGTCCCGTCCTCGCGCGTCTGCCCGTGCTCGTCACAGAAAACCCGGCGTGGTCCGAAGGCATGGCCGCATCGATTCGCGCGGGCATCACGACGCTGCGGCAATTCTCCCGCCACCTCGACGCCGCCTTGATCGCGCTCTGCGATCAGCCGGCGTTTTCCGCCGACACCATCGCGCAACTGATCGCGGCGCAGCGCGCCACCGGCCGCAGCATCGTCGCCGCGCGCTACGGCGGGCGGAACGCCGCGCCCGCCTTGTTTCTCCGCGATCATTTTTCCGCCCTCGCCGAACTCACGGGCGAAGAAGGCGCGCGCACGTTGCTCAATGCCGATCCCGCCCGCGTCGCCTCGGTCGATCTCCCCGCGCTCGCCGTTGATCTCGATACCCCGGCGGATGTCGCGGCGCTGAGTAGGGCGGGCTCTGACCCGCGCTCATAAAGGGCGTCGAAAAAGGGCGCTCGGCTCGGGTAGCGGGGGGGGGGCCCGCCCGCCCCGTGGGGGCGGGGGCGGCAATAGAGGGGGGGCGGGGGGCCCCCCCCGACCCCCCGCCGGCCCACGCGCGCCCGGGCGTTGTAGTACCCCCCCACCGTGG
>JANNEY010000119.1:0-17029 GCA_031379235.1 Opitutaceae bacterium
GGTAGTCGGGCTCGGCAAACGGGGTCGCGGCCACGGCATAGGTAATGTCGAGCAGCTTTCGTCTCAGCCGCTTGGTCTGAGCGACGACAAACTCGCTCGTCTCCTCCTCGAAGACGACGCGGAAGCGCCCCAGTTCATTCACGGGCGATGCGCGCTTCGAGGGCTTCCGCCGTCACAAAACGCCCAGCCTGCACGGCGCGGATTTTCCTCGCCGTGGCCCGTCTCCATTCGGGCGTGCTGTGGCGGAGCCGAATCAAATACCCGTGCAGCTCTTTCAAATCGCGCGGCTTGAGCTGCTTCATCTGATGCTTGATCGCGAGGAGCGTCATGGAGCCACGATGAGACCCCGGGTTTTCGCCCGTCAAGCGGCCAACCGGCGGGAAGCCGATCAGAGAAACCCGAGGTTCGGCTTCGCGAAGCGGCCGATGTTCGGGAAAGCGGCACTCATGTTGCTGTCGCTTACGCCGAACCATTTCGCGAGCGTCGCGCCGTATTCGTCGACGCTCGTGGTCGGAATCCAGCGACCCTGTGAGGTGTCGTCGGGGCCGCCGATGGTGAGCGTGGGCATCTTGCCGTAGATATCGCCGCCCTTCACCGCGCCGCCGAGCACGAGGTGGTGCGAGCCCCAGCCGTGATCAGAGCCGTCGCCGTTGGAGCTGTAGGTGCGGCCGAAGTCCGAGGCGGTAAACGTCGTCACACGGTCGGCGCAGCCGAGTTCGACGGTGGTGTCGTAGAAGGCGCCCATTGCGTCGCTCACCTGCTGGAGCAGATCGGCGTGCGCGCCGATGGCCCGGTTGATGTCGTCCACCTGATCGGCGTGGGTGTCCCAGCCGCCGACGCGGGCGAAGAAGACCTGGCGCTTGAGATTCAGGCTGCTCGAAATGCTGATGAGGTAGGCGATCGCCTTGAGTTGATTGGCGAGCGTGGTGCCGGGAAAGGTGGTCTGGAGGTTGGGCGCGGAGTTAAGCACGGCGCCGAGCAGCTCACTCGTCTCAATGGCGTCCTTGGAGATTCCGCCGAAGGCGGCGGCGAAGAGATTGGCGTTGGCCCCGGCGAAGATGTCCTTCTGCGCGGTATAGCGTGCGGGGTTGTTGCCGCCGGTCGTGTTGGAAAAGACGACGGGGCCGCCTTTGGGCGCGGCCGCCGATGCGGGGTTGACCGAAAGCTGGGTTACGGCGTCGCCGACTTGGAAGCTGTTAAATCCGTTTAGCGAGACAGACATCGAGACCTTGCTGTCGACGGAGTTGAGCGAGTTCAGCAGGTCAGCGGTGCGGCCGCCCCAGCCGCTCTGAAACGGGCGGTCGGGCACGGAACTCTGCCACTGCACGCTCTGGTCGTTGTGCGAGAAAAGCTGGGGCGGGAGCTTCACACTGTTGGCGGTGTATTGCGCCTTGGTCGTGGGTTCAACGAGGGAGCCGACGTTGGCCATGAGCGCGAGTTTACCGCTGCCGAAAAGCGAATGCAGGCGCGTCATGCTCGGGTGCAGGCCGAAGGTCCGGCCATCGGAAGTCTTGGGATTCAGCGCGAGCAAATTGGCCTGCGGCAGCGCGATCACGGAGCGGGCGGCGGCGTAGGCGGCGTAACCGCTGCCGGTCGGGACGATGAGGTTGGAGGCATCGTTGCCGCCGTTGAGGAAGATGCACACGAGCGCGCGGTAATCGGACGGCACGGCACCGGCGACCGACGGGGTGGACGAGGAAGACGAGAGGCTGGCGGCCGCGGCGGTCGCGCGGAGCTGCGTGAGCGCGGAGAGCATGCCGGTGGAGCCGACGGCGGCGCAGCATTGACCGATGAAATGGCGGCGGGAGTTCATGGGGTGGCGGGGAAGTTGAGAGTTGAGCGCTGAGAGTTGAGCGGGAGCGGGGCGGGCGGAGTCGCGCGGGTGCGTCGTGGGAAATTATTTCTGCGTCGCGCCGTCCGGACTCGTGGCGACGAGGAGGATGGCGGTCTGCACGCGTTCCAGCGCCGTCGTGGCGACCGGCAGGGCGTTGAGCGTGGTCGTGATCCGCGTGCGCGTGGTGGCGGTCATCTGGCCGGCGGCCATCACCGGGATTAGCCGGTCGAGGAGTGCGGTGGGGTTGCCGGCGAGGGCCAGCTCGGCGGTGAAGTTCGGCATGAGCACCTTCGCCGCGTTGGCGCCGGTGGCGGTGGCGAAGATCGCGTTGCGAAAGAAATTCGGCACGCTGATCGCGGTGGTGTCGTCGGTGATTTGGAATTCGGGGGCGACGAGGCCGGCGGCGGCGAGCGGGCCGGGGAAAACGTAGCCGGGCTCGAAGAAATTGAAAACCGACGGGGCGCGGAGCGAGGCCTGCTGGAGCGCGGTCTGCACATTGTCCTGGTTGTTGCGTCCGCTGGAGCTGGTGGCGCTGAAGCCGCGCAGGATTCCCGTGTAGCGCAGCAGTGGCTCCTTCAATTTGCCGTAGCCGGGATCGTCGATCACGACGGTGGCGCGGGCCTCGTAGTCGGTGAGAATCGCGCGGACGACCGCGCCGAGATCGCCGCGGACGCTGGCGCCGTTGTTGCGGAATTTTTCCGCGACGCGGTAAACGTAGGCTGGGCTCGGATTGTCCGTGACGAGGCGCTGGATCAATTGGCGCGAGACGAACGCGGGCGTGTTGGCGTGGTTGAAGAGCCCATCGAGCGCGCGCTTGAGATCTTCCGTGCCGCCGAGGTTGGCGGGGACGACGGTGCTGAGCACGGGGTTCAGATCTTTGGTGCCGGTCTCGTGCGCGACGGCATACAACATCATCGGGTTGATGTAGTCGTTCGAGTTGCGACGGAAGAGCGTGAGGTTGTTGGTCGCGCCGGGCGTCGTGGAAAAGAAAGCCCAGCCGGTGAAGATGCGCGCCATCTGCGTGATCGTCGTCTGGTTATAGGTCGGGATGGGCAGGCCTTGGTCGTCGAGCTTGAGCGTGCTATCGGGCTGGAGCTGCACGAGGCCGATGCTGAAGAGCTGCATGATCTCGCGAGCGTAATTTTCGTCGGGATTGGTGCCAGTGACGGGGTCAGCCTTCGAGTTTCTCAGGTGGCTGAGATAGAGGCCCATGACCGGGCTGAGCGTGACCTGCTCAAGGAGCGTGCGGTAATTTCCGAAAGCGCCGGTCGCGAGCATATCGTAGTAGTTTGCGAGCGGCTCGGTCATGCCTTGGTTAAACGTGGCGTCCGACACGACGAGGATCTGGCTGAGCGCAAAGGCGACGCGCTGCCGGAGCTGGTCGGGCGCATTGAGCGCGATCTGGAACCATGCGCGCTGGCGGAAAACGAAGAGGAACGGGTTGTTGTTCGGATCGAATTCGAGGGCGGCGAGCGCGGTGTTGCGCTCATCCACCGTCGCGATGCGATGCGAGGAATTGGGCAACGCCATCTGGGCGTCGATCCACGAGCTGACGCTGCCGCCGGTGAGGGCATCGATCTCGGATTTTTTCGGGCCGAAGGTCGCTTGGGTCAGCAGGCGCGCGGCATCGGTGGCGGTCAGGTTGGTAAGCGCGACGGCCGGAGGCGCGGCGGGCGCGGTGAATATTTGCGATCCCACCGCGGTGAGGAACGATCCGCGCAATTCGCCCGCGGGGAAATTTCCGCTGTCGATGCCCACGTAGACCAGGCCGTTGCGGAGGGCATCGAGGATTTGGGCGCTCGTGTAGGTCGCCGTCGGCCCGATGCTCCATTGCACGCCGTTCACCTGACCGAGTGGCAGATTCAGCACGTAGTCGCCGGCCGAGGTGCTGTTGCCGATGAAGAGGTGAGCGCCGAGCTCGCCGGCGCTGAGATTGGAGAACGAGACGTTGACGCTGGCGATTTGACCGTTGGCGCTGAGGACAATCGTCGCGAGGCCGCTTGCCGCCGAACCGCTCGCGCTGCCGGGGGGCCGGAGCGTCGCCACGTAGAGCGTGCCGGGGTTGTCGGCGATCGTGACCGTGCCGCTGGCGCTGGCTCCGATCGTGTAGCCTCCCGGCGCCAGGGTGAGGGTCACGGTCTCGTTCGATTCGACGGCCGTGTCCGTCAGCGGCTGCAAGGAAATGATGGCGGAGGTTGCTCCGGCGGGAATGGTCACGTAGCCGACGAGTGGTGGGTAGTCGACGCCGTTGGTCGCGGTGCCGCTCACGCCGTAGCTCACGAGCAGCGGGGCAAACGTGTCGCCACTGCGGGTAATCGTGAATTCACCGGCGAGTGTGCCCGTCTCGTTGGCGGCGGTCTTGGTCGCAGTGAGCGTGACGACATTGGCCGCCGTCGGCGTGAGATCGTAAACCTCCACTAGGGCGACGCCACTGGTGCCGCCGACGCCGCTGACTTGAATCGTGTAGCTGCCGGGCGGGACATCGGCGATGAGCGCGGCGTCGCGGCTGTTGGCCGCAAAATTGAACGCGCCTGACTGCGTGAAGGCGGTGGCGAGCGCGGTCGCGTTGGACGCATTCGCGCCGACGGGGGTGCTCCAATCGTTGTTGCTCACGGAAAAAGCCGGCGTGCCGGGGGAGTTGGTCACAAGCATCGTCGGGTCGGCGAGCACGCCGGTGACACCGAGCGAGCCGAGCGCGGGGCCGGCGGTGCGCATGAGGAGCCGACGTGTGCCGGCGCCGGGTGAGACGACGAGGCCGGGGATGAGAATGTTGGCGCCGGTGCCGACGAGGGCGCGGGTCGAGATGTTGGTGAGCCGCGCGCCCACGGCACCGACCTCATATACTTCGATGAGCGCGACGCCCGTGCCGTTGTTAATACCCGAGACCTGCGCCGTGTAAGCGCCCGGCGCGAGCGTGGCGAGGAGCGCTGAGTCGCGTGAACCGGCGGTGAGTTGAAATGCGCCGACGGAGGTAAACGTCGCCGCCGTAATCGGGGTCGCGGAGCCGACGGGCGTGCCCCAGTTGTCGTTCTCCGCGATTTTGTTTTGGCCGGAGTAGAGTTCCAGCTTCGGGTCGGTGAGCGTGCCTGGAACGCCGAAGCCCGCGAGCGCCGGGCCCGTGGCGCGGATGAGCACGGTCTTGTTGGAGCCCGCACCGACGTTGAAGCCGGTGATGATGATGTCGCCACCCGTGCCGACTTGGGCGCGGGTCGAGAGATTCGAGATGCTGGGCGTCTGCGCGACGAGGCCGCAGGCCGAGGCGAGGACGAGACAGGCAAGGCGCAAATTCGTTTTCATGCGGCGCGGGGTAAGCAGTTGGGGAGACATCGCGGGGAGCTAGCGTCTGCACCCAAGACGCCGAATCAAGGGTGCGGTAACCTCAAGCGGGTGTTTTCCGCCCAAAACACGGAGTCTCGCCGATATTTTACAGGAAGCCGCTCGCCGCGGCGGGCCGCCTACCGCACCGTCCGCAACTGCACGCTGTCGACGAGGCGGTCCTGCGCGACGATGTCGGTGGCGATCACGATTTTGTCGCCCGGCACGATACGGCCGACGCGGCGCAGGAGCGCGAGGGCATTTTCGATCGTGGCGTCGGGCTCGGCGGCGAGTGGCATGAGAAACGGCTCCACGGACCGGAGGAGCCGCAACTGGCGAAACACCTCCGGCGAGGGCGTGAACGCGAGAATCGGCGAGTGGGCCGGGCGCAACATCGCGAGGCCTTGGGCCATGAAGCCGTGGCGCGTGAAGGTGATGAGGCGGGAGTGTGGCAGCTCGTTGGCGAGCACGACGGCGGAGTGCAACACCTTCATCCGTTCGCCGGTGAAGACCGCGGGCTCCTTCCAGTCATCGACCGCCTCGCGCTCGATCCGACGGGAAATGATGTCGAGCATCTGCAGGCATTCGAGCGGGTATTTGCCGATCGTCGTCTCGCCGGAAAGCATCACGCAGTCGGCGAGTTCGTAAACGGCGTTGGCGACGTCGGTGATCTCCGCGCGCGTGGGCACGGGCTGGGCGATCATCGACTCGAGCATATGCGTCGCGACGATCACGGGCCGGCCCTGCGCGAGGCACGCTCGGACCGCCCGCCGCTGAATTACCGGTAGCTCCTCAAACGGGCACTCGATCCCGAGATCGCCGCGCGCGACCATCAAGGCGTCGCAAGCCGCGACGATTTCGTTGAGGTTGTCGATCGCGGACTGGTCCTCGATTTTGGCGATGATGCGGACCTTGGATTTTTTCTCGGCGAGAAAATTTCGCAGCAGCTCGATATCCTTCGCCTCGCGCACAAACGACAGGGCGAGAAAATCGATGCCCTCCTCGAGTCCCACGGTGGAGTCGGCGCGATCCTTTTCGGTGAACGAGGGGAGGTTCACCTTCACGCCGGGGAGATTGATGTGCCGCCGCGACTTTAGCTCGCCGGGGATGAGCACGCGGCAGCGGATGCGGGCGTCGTTTTTCTCCAGCACCTCGAGCCGCAGGAGGCCGTTGTCGACGAGCACGGTGTCGCCCACCTTGATGTCCTTGGCGAGGTCCTGGTAGTTGACGCCCACGGAACGGACCTCCTCCGCGCCGTCGCCGCTTTCGCCCGCGAATCCCGGCCGCACGGTGAAATCGAAGATCTCCCCCGCCTTCAGCTCGATGGGCGCCGCGAGATCGCCGGTGCGGATCTCGGGTCCCTTGATGTCCATCATGATCGCGACATCGCGGCCGAGGCGCGCGCTCACCGCCCGGATGCGGCGGATGACGGTGCGCGTCCAGTCGTGTTTCGCGTGCGCCATGTTGAGGCGGACGATGTCGGCCCCGCCGCGGATCATCTTTTCGAGCATCTCTTCGCTTTCGGTCGCGGGCCCGAGCGTGAAAATGATCTTGGTGCGGCGAAGCGAGGCGGCGGTGCTCATCAGGCGTGAGGTGGTGCAGGAATTGCGCCGCGGGCGCAAGTGCGCCGGGCGTCATCGCCGGGCGCGCAGGGCGGCGCCGCGGGAGAATTTCCGTGCAGCGCGGGGCAATTTGGTTACAACGCCCAACCCATGAGTTCGTCGTCGGCCGCTCGTGGTGAAAGCAGCGCATCTCCCCCGGGGCTGCCGCCCGGCTTCCGGCCGCGCCGCGGGCTCAACTGGGGCGTGCTCGGGTTGCTCTACACGAGCTTCTACATGTGCCGCTACAACCTGCCGCTCGCGAACAAGTCGATCGCGGACGAGTTCGGGTTCTCGAAATCCGACATGAGCGACATCATCTCGACGCAGCTCTACGCTTACGCGATCGGGCAGGTGGTGAACGGGCTGCTCACCGACAAGCTCGGCGGCAAGAAAGCCATGCTCATTGGCGCGGCGGGCACGGTGCTGATGAATCTCGCGTTTGGTGCGGCGTCGTTCGCCTCGATGCTGTGGCTCTTCATGCTGATCCGCGGCGTCGACGGCTACATGCAGTCGTTCGGCGCGCCGGGTTTCATCAAGGTCAACGCCTCGTGGTTCAGCGCGAAGGAGCGCGGCACGTTTGCCGGCATCTTCGGCTTCATGATCAATCTGGGGCGGTTGCTGAACAACTGGCTCGCGCCGTCGCTGCTCGCGGGCTTCGTGTTCCTCGGCATGTGGAATGTGCCGCCGCTGCACTGGCGCTGGCTCTTCTGGGTGCCGGCCGGCATCGCGGTGCTCGCCGCGATCGCGCTCGCGATTTTCGTGAAGGACACGCCGGAGGAGGCGGGCTTCCATGGCATCTACAAAGGCGAGGCCGATCACGCCGATACCGAGACGCGCGGCGATCTGCGCGAGACCTTCAAGAAGATCGTCACGAACAAATTCGTCTGGATCATTGCCGCGGCCTACTCCTGCACCGGCGCGGTGCGGCAGACGGTGGACCAGTGGTTCCCGCGCTACCTGCAGGAGGTGCATCACATGGACATGAAGTCGGCGACGTTTCAGGTCGTGGCCTTCCTGATTCCGTTCGTCGCCTCGGCGGGCTCGCTGATTTCCGGCATCATCTCGGACCGGTTCTTCGACGGCCGCCGCGCGCCCGTGGCGATGGGCATCTACGTGATCGAGCTCGTCGTGATTCTGATCGCGGCGCAGATGCAGGGGCCGACGGCCATCGCGATCGCGTTCGTGGCGATTTCGTTCACGGTGAACTCGACGCATTCGCTGCTCGGGCCGGCGGCGGCGATGGACATCGGCGGACGGAAGATGGCGGCCTTCGCCTCGGGCTGCATCAACTCGTTCCAATACGCCGGCGCGGGGCTCGCTATTCAGCTCCTCGGCCGGGTCCTGGACAAGTCGGGCTACACTTATTTTTTCTACTACATGGTCCCCTTCGCGATTACGGGCGCGATCTTCATGTATAGCATTTCGCACCACACGAGCCTCAAGGGCAAAGGCGCGCACTGAAAGTAGCAGGGCGGGCTTCAGCCCGCCTTCGGAAGTCAGGTAGGGCGTCAGTCTTGCTGACGCCGGGCACGAGTTTCGCCGGCGGACGATGGCGTCTGCAAGACAGACGCCCTACCCCAAATCATAGAACGGCGTGCTCTCACCGGGCTCGACCACGGAGAATTCGCACGTGCTCAGCGTGCCGCGCACCCCGGCCAGCGCGAGTTCGACGGCCGCGCGCGAATTGCAGTCGTGCGAGAGGTGCGTGAGGTAAATGCGCCGCCAGCGCGGGCTCGCGACCGCGGCGAGGAGCTCGCGCGCCGCATCGTTGGAGAGATGGCCATGGCGGCCGGCGATCCGCTGCTTGGTGGACCACGGCCGCTTGGTGTCGGCCTGCAGCAGGGTGGAGCAATGGTTCGATTCGACGACGACGACCTCGCACTCGCGGATGCACTCGCGGACATTCTGCGGCGCGTGCCCGAGATCGGTGAGCCACGCGAGTGAGCGCCGCGGCGCAAACAGATCGCCCTCGTGCCCGCTCGTGAAACGGAAGCCCACCGGCTCCTGCGCGTCGTGCGGCACGGCGAAACTTTCCACCTGCAAATCCCGAAACACAAAACGCGCCCCGGTTTGGAAAATTTGCCAGTCGGGCCGGTGGCCGAGGCCGCTCTGCACCGCGCGCGCCGTCGCCTCGTTGGCGAAGATGCGGATATGCGGAAATTTTTTCAGTCCCTCGATCCCCGCCGCATGGTCGCCGTGCTCGTGCGTGAGAAAGATCGCATCGACGCGCTCCAGTGATTCGCCGAGCGGTTCGAGGAGCACGCCGAGTTTCCGCGCGGAAAATCCGGCGTCGACGAGCACGCGCGCGCCCTCGGTCACCAGCAACGCCGCGTTGCCCGAGCTGCCGCTGCCGAGAATGCTGAACCGCATCGCCATGGAGATGGGGTGCGTTGAAGCGCGACCCGACGCGAGCGCCAATCGAAAACGGTGGCCGGCTCGCTGGGATTTTCGCTCGCGGTCTGGTTTCCGTCCCGTTCACGCTTGCGGCCATGCTCCCCCATCCGCCGTTGACGCCGCACTACACCAGCCCCGAGGCGAAGCCGGAGTTTGTGAACCGGCTCTTCGATGCGGGCGCGAAATACTACGACGGCATCACGGGCTGGGGATTTTTGGGCAGCGGGAGTTCCTACCGGCGCTGGGTGCAGCAGCGTCACGGGCTGAAGCCGGGGCATCATCTGCTCGATGTCGCGTGCGGCACCGGCCTCATGGCCGTCGAGGCCGCGCGCCTTCTTGGCACGGCAGAAAACATCACGTGCCTCGATCCGAGCGAGGGGATGATGGCGGAGGCGAAAAAGAAATTGCCCGCCAAATTCGTGCGCGGCTATGCGGACGCGCTGCCGTTTGCCGATGCGTCGTTTGATTTTCTCACCATGGGCTATGCGCTCCGGCACGTGGCCGATCTCGCGGTGACGATGCGCGAATACCACCGCGTGCTGCGGCCCGGTGGGCGCGTGCTGATCCTCGAGGTGACCAAGCCCAAGAGCCGCGTGGGCAATTTTTTCTTCTGGCTCTACTTCGGGAAAATCTACCCGGGGCTCACGCGGCTCTTTACGCGCAGCCAGGCGGCGCGCGACATGATGTATTACTACTGGGAGACGATGGATGCCAGCGTGCCGCCGGACACGGTGCTGGCGGCGATGCGCGCCGCCGGCTTCGCCGAGGTGAAACGGCATCACGTGCTCGGCCTCTTCAGCGAATATGTGGCGGTTAAAAACTAAGTGCGGCCAACCGTGAGCGCCGAAGCGAAGCCTGATGTGCTGGTGATTGGCGGCGGCCCGGCGGGCAGTTGTGCGGCCGCGCGGTTGCGCCAGCACGGGCTGCGCACGCTGGTCGTGGAGAAATGCTCCTTCCCGCGCTTCCACATCGGCGAGTCGCTGCTGCCCGCGGGCAACCGTGTGCTCGAGGAAATCGGCGTGCTCGGCAAAGTCGCGGCCGGCGGCTTCATCCCGAAATTTGGCGCGGAGTTCCACCGGGCCGACGGCACCGAGGCCAAGAAGATCGTCTTTCGCGAGGGCCTGATCCCCGGGCTCGACAGCGCGTTTCAAGTGGAGCGCGCGCGCTTTGATGCCCTACTGCTCGATCACGCGCGATCGCTGGGCGCGGAAGTGCGGATGGAAACGACCGTGCGCAGCGTCGAGCGCGAAGGGGACGGTTATCGCGTCGTGCTCGCCAGCGCCGGTGGCGAGCAAACGCTCACGGTGCCGTGGGTCATCGACTCGACGGGCCGCGATCCGGGGCTGACGTCGGAGCAGAAACGTGCGCTGGAGCCCTCGCCGTTTCCCAAGCGCATGGCGGTTTACAGCCACTTCCACGGCGTCGCACGCGCCGCCGGCCCCGAGGGCGGCAACATCCTGATCGTGCGCCTCGACGGCGGCTGGTTCTGGATCATCCCGATTGATGCCGAGCGGACCTCGGTGGGCATCGTGACGACGGTCGAGGGATTTCGCGTGGCAGGACTGGCACCGGAGGCTTTCTTTCAGCGGGCCGTCGCGGGTTCGGTGAAATTGCGCGAGCTGCTGGGCGGCGCGACGCCGACGATGGGTTTCCACGTCACGAGCGACTACAGCTACTTCCGCCGTGAACTCGCGCAGGAGCGGCTCGTGCTGGCCGGTGACGCCGCGGGCTTCTTCGATCCGATTTTCTCCTCGGGCGTTTACATGGCGACATGGTCGGGCAAGACCGCGGCCGATCTCGTGGCCAACGCCCACGCTGCCGGCCGCGGCCTGACGCCGCGGGAGCGCCGCGACTACGCGCGGACGGTCAAGGGCCACGCCGGGGTCTTCCAAAAACTGATCGCGGCGTTCTACGACGACGATGCGTTTGATGTCTTCATGTGCCAGCAGGTGCCGTGGGATCTTATGCGCGGGATCAACTCGATCGTTGGTGGCCATGCGCAGCTCACGTGGGGACTCAGGTGGCGGTTCAAGATCTTCCTCATCGTGTGCCGTCTGCAGCGGCATTGGAAAATCGTGAAACGCCCGGCCGCCGCGCCCGGGCCACTCGGCTCGCCGGTGGCGGGTTGAGCGGTGTCGCGCGATTTAGTTCTCTGGGCCACGTTGGCAGCCCCAACGGGGCGACATTGGATAGCCCGGGGCAAGGCCCCGGGAAACATGCCGCAGATAACCCAGAGCCCTGAAAGGGCGAAACGGAATGTCGCCCTTTCAGGGCTTTGTTTTTTCTCCCCTTGATTCCCAGGGCGATGCCCTGGGCTAGCCAATGGCGCCCCGTTGGGGCTAAAACCAAACTGCCTCACCGCGCCGCACCCCGAGGTTTGCGGTTGCCGCAGCCAGCCCGCGAACTTTCATCACCTCCGATGGATTCAACCCCGCGCACCGACTGGGATGTGATCGTGATGGGCGGTGCCCTCGCGGGTGCGGCGACGGCGTGCCTGCTCCGGCGCAAAAATCCCGCGCTGCGCGTGCTGATTTTGGAACGGTCGGAGCGGTTCAAGCGTCGCGTCGGAGAGTCGACCGTCGAGATCAGTGCGTTTTTCCTCGGGCGCGTGCTTGGCCTCACCGATCACTTGCTGGAAAAACACCTGCCGAAGCAAGGCATGCGTTTCTGGTTTGCGAATGAGCAGGCCCGGGCGCTTGACCAATGCAGCGAGACGGGTCCGCGCTACAATGTCCGCCTGCCCGGCTACCAAGTCGATCGCGCAGTGCTGGACGAACATGTGCTCGCCACGGCCGTCGGCGAAGGGGCGGTGGTCCAGCGTCCGGTGCGGATCCGCGGCGTGCGGCTCGCCGACGGTGCGGCCCAGACGGTCGAATGGGAGGACGCGGCCGGCGCGGCGCAAGTGACGACGGCGCGCTGGGTCGTCGACGCCTCCGGTGTGGCCGTCACGCTCGCGCGCCAGGAAGGCTGGCACGTGCCGAATCGCGAGCATCCCACGGCGACCTGTTGGAGTCGCTGGACGGGCGTGCGTTCGCTCGACGGTCGCGAATTCGCTGCGAAATATCCCGCTTGGGCCGAACGCGTCGCGGGCATTCGCTCGACCGCGACGAATCACATTACGGGCCGCGGCTGGTGGGCATGGTTCATTCCACTCAAAGGCGGCGATGTCAGCGTCGGCGTCGTTTACGACCAGCGGCTCGTGGAGCTGCCGGCTGGCCCTAATTTGGGTGAGCGCCTCCGCACGATGCTCGTGGCGCATCCGGTCGGCCGGGAATTGCTGGTCGAGGCCAAATGGCAGGAGGGCGATGTGCATTTCCGCCGCGATCTGGCGTATTCCAGCAGCACCTATGCGACGGACGGGGCGGTGCTCGTCGGCGACGCCGCGGCGTTTATGGATCCATTTTACTCGCCGGGGATGGACTGGATTGCATTTACCACGAGCGCGGCGGCCAACCTCATCCACGAGAGTTTCCGCGGCAAACCGATCGCGCCGCGCGTCGCCCGCCACAACGCCGACTTCACGCTCAGTTACGACCGCTGGTTCCGGGCGATCTATCGCGACAAATATTTCTACATGGGTGACTGGGAGCTTATGACCTTGGCGTTCCGCCTCGACCTCGGGCTCTATTATCTCGGTGTGGTGCTGCAGCCGTTTCGGCACGGGAAGCAGATGCTCGAGCATCCGCCGTTCACGCACGCGAATTCGGGCGGGCCCTATCGCCTGATGGCGTTCTACAACCGGCGCCTCGTCGCGATCGCCCAGTCGCGGCACCAGCGCGGGGTTTATGGCCGGAATAACGATCGGCGTTTCTTCGGCTTTATCAGCTACGAATTCAACCGGCGTCTGCTGTGGCGGGTCATCGGGGTGCTTTTTTCCTGGGCGGGGCTGGAGTTGCGCGAAGGCTGGCGCACCTGGCTCGGGCAAAAAAAACCGGCTCCTTCCACGGCTCCGCTCGACGCGGCACCGATTCCCCATCAAACGTAGGTGTGACTTTCCCGATGTCACCTACGCCCGCCCCAATCGCCGTCCCCGTGCCGCCGCCCACCGCGGCCGAGGCGCTCCTGCGGCATTTTCCCGCCGAGGTGCGGGCGGCCTACGGGCGCCTCCGCGATACGGGTGATCCGGCGGCGGCCGACACGCTCGTCCTCGCCATCGTGGCCGATCATCTGCCGCAAAAAGGCCGCGCGCTGGCCGATGGCCAGGAGTTAATCGCCGATCTCGGGTTCGACTCGGTGGCCATCAGCGAGGTGGTGTTTTTTCTTGAGGACTTGCTGCAGGTCCGCGTCACCAATGCCGAGATTCTGCGCGTGCGCACCATCGGGGATTTACGCGCCTTCGTGCGGACGAAGCTTGCGGCGCAGGCCGCGGCCCCGGCCTCGGCGTTGCGGGCATGAATCGCTCCGCGGTTGTCACCGGCCTCGGCTTCATCACGAGCATCGGCAACGACCGCGCCGCGGTGACCGCCAGCCTGCGCGCGCTCCGCGGCGGGATTGAGCGCGTCGAATTCGTGGGCAACCCGGCGCTGAGCGTGAAGGTCGCCGGCACCGTCAAGGAGTTTGCCGTTGATTCCCCCTCGTGGCGCGACTGGCGCGTGCCGGAGCGCTACGTCATTCCCCGGGAAACGCTGCGCGGCCTCGCGCCGCACGGCGTCTACGCGTTGTGTGCCACCGACCAAGCGATCGCAGATGCCGGACTGACGGGCGACGCGCTCACCGATGGCGCGACGGGACTCTACTGTGCGTCGGCCGGCTCCGCGTTTCTCCTGCATCACCATCTCACGCAAATGCACGCCGCGCGGTTCGAGCGCGGCAATCCGCTCGGCGTGGTGATGTCGATTGCCGGCACGCTGAACTTCAACCTGGCCGCGCACTACGGCATCCGCGGGGCGGTCGGGGGCTTTGCCGCGGCCTGCGCCTCGTCGAGCCACGCCCTCGGCTGTGCGCTCGACGATATCCGCCTCGGCCGCCAGACGCGCATGTTGATCGTCGGCGCGGAGGAGATGAACGCGGAGACGATTCTTCCGTTTGCCGCGATGCGCGCGCTCTCGACGCATCCCGATCCCGCGACAGCCTCGCGGCCCTTTGATCAGGCGCGGGACGGTTTTGTCGGCGCGGGTGGCGCCGTGTGCCTCGTGCTCGAAGAGGCGGAGACCGCGCGCCGCCGCGGCGCACCGATCTACGCCGAGCTCGCGGGCTGGGGTCAGGCCGCGGACGGGCACAACGTCGCGGTCTCCCATCCGGAGGGTGCCGGCCTCGCCGCCGCGATGCGCCGCACGCTGGCCGACGCTGGCGTGGCTCCGAGTGACATCGACTACGTGAACGCCCACGCCACCTCCACGCCCACCGGGGATCGTTCGGAGGCGCTGGCGTTGCGCAGCGTGTTCACCGCGGCTGGCGCGCGCCCGCGCATCAGCAGCACCAAGGGCCTGACCGGCCACCCGCTCTCGATGGCCGGCGTGATGGAGGCGGCGTTCTGTGCGCTCGCGTTGCGCGACGGATTCATTCCGGGGAACGCGAACCTCGTGCAGCCCGACGAGGCCTGCGCCGGCCTCGAGCTGCCGCGCGCGACGATCGACGAGGCGCCGGACCTCGTGCTCAACAACAGCAGCGGCTTCGGTGGCAGCAATGTCTGCCACGTGCTGCGGCGCTGGGCGGGCTGAAAATTTTCCGATCATCGCGTTTGCCGTGGGCGCACCTGTTCCTTTCGCTGCTGTCCGCTTCTCATGCCCGATCCGCTTATTTCCCGGCTAAAAACCCTGATCGTCACCACCCTCAAGCTCGAGGACGTCACGCCCGCGCAGATGGCGGATGACGAGCCGTTGATTGGCTCTGGCCTAAACCTCGACTCGATCGATGCGCTCGAGCTCGTCGTGACGCTCGAAAAGGAATTCGGCATCAAGATCAGCAGCAGCGAGGAATCGCGGGTGGCGCTGGCGAGCATCGCCCATTTGGCCGAGTTTATTCGCGCCCGCGCTGATCCGGCGCGGTTGCCCCACTGACGATTTGCGGCTCCGCTGCCTGCCGCCGCATGTCACCCCCTTCTGCTGTCCGTCTCGAAAGCGTCGGCTGCGTCACCGCGCTCGGCGATGCGCGGGCCACCCACGCGGCACTGTTGCGCGGCGAAGTCGCACTCCGGGCCCGGCCCGTGCTCGGGGCGGATGGCGGCGAAGCGGTGCCGCTCGCGCTCGTGCCCGGCCGCGGCTTTGACGAGACGGCGCCTCCGAACTGGCTGCCGGCGCTGCGCGCGCTGGTGGGGGAGACTCCCGGCGAGGGCTGGGGCACGGCACGGCGGCCGGTGTTTGTCACGAGCAGTAATTTCGGTGTGGGCAGTCTCTATGCGTATCGCCGGCACGGCGATCCAGCACACCTCGCTTATGGCACGCCGCACGCCTGCGTCGATTGGCTCGGGGGTGCGCTCGGGTGGGGCCGTAACGTCACGACGGTTTCGCACGCCTGTGTGTCCGCGCATCTCGGGCTGTTGCTGGCTTCGCGGGCCCTCGCGGCGGGTTTCGCCGAGCGCGCGCTCGTGTTCTCGTTTGATTTCATCAGCCCGTTTGTGGCCGGCGGATTCCACGCGCTGAAGATTCTCAACGCGGGCTTCCCCGCGCCTTATGCCGCCCGCGCCACCGGCTCGATTGGGCTGGGTGACGGCGCGGCCTTCGCGGTGCTGACGCGCGCCACCGGCGACTTCGCGATCGAGGCGCAGAGCCTGCATAATGAAATGCACCACTTCACCGCCAACCGCGCGGATGGGGCCGGTTTCGCCGCCTGTCTCGCCCCGGTGGCGACGGCCGCGGTCGGGCGGCGCGTCTGGCTCAAGGGCCACGGCACCGGGACACTCGAGGCGGGCCGGCTCGAATGTGCGGCGCTCGGCGCGGCGTTTCCCGGCGCGCCCCTCGTCGGTTGGAAAGGCAGCCTCGGCCATACCCTCGGCAGCTGTGGCCTCGTCGAACTCGCCCTCGCGTGCGAATCGATTCGCGCCGGGCGCGCGCCGGGCACGGTCGGCGGCGAGGCGCCGAGTTTCGCGGCGGCGGTCGCGCTGTCGCCCTTTGTGGTCGACGCTACCGATGGCGTCGTGTGCGCGAGCAACGCCTTTGGCGGCGCGCACGCCGCGTTTCTTCTCCGTCATGCCTGAGCTTTTCCTCCATGCCCTCAGCCTGGCCGACGCCGGCGATGAAACGCTCCCCGTCACCCGTGAGCGGCTGAAGGATCGTTTTCCGCGCGGCGCGACGCGGCGGATGACGCAGCTCGGCTTGCTCGTGGGCGCGGCCCTCGACGAAGTTGGCTTACGGCCGGGCGACGCCCTCGTTTATGCCTCCGGTTACGCCGAGACCGGTGCGCTGGAAGGTTTCCTCGAAAGTTTTCCGACCCCGAGCCCCACGCTTTTTCAAACCTCGATTCACCCGAGCGCCGTGCAACAGGCGCTCATCGCGCGGCAGCACACGGTCGATGAATTTTTCCCGCTGACCGGTCGCGGCCAGCTCGTCGCCCATGCGGTGCAAACCGCGCTGCTCGCCCCGGCCGACCGCGTGCTCCTGTGCGGCGGGGAGGAACGTGGCACGTGGCTGCTCGCGCAGCGCGCGGCCAGCGATCGCACGTTTGCCTTCGCGCTCGCCTTGACGCGCGAAGGCGCGGGCGCGCTCGCGCGCGTGACGCTCACGCCCGTCGCCGAAGCGGTCGCGTCGGAGTTCACGCTGCCGGAGTTTTTCGACGCCTTGCGCGCGAGCCGGTCCATCGATCAAATCGCCGCACCCGGCCTGCGGCTCGGCGTCACGTGGCTATGAAAGCGCCCAGGCCCTCCGATTGCGCATGGCCAGCGGGTGGGCGGGCACGTCCCTGTGCCCGCATGGAGCCCACGCCGAGAGCGAAAAAATGCGGGCACAGG
>JANNEY010000143.1:0-9095 GCA_031379235.1 Opitutaceae bacterium
CCCAACTCCAGCGGCCGCCGCCACGGCCGCGATCCCGGCGGCGGCGCCCGCGCCAGTGAAAACCGGCGCGCCCGGTTATCTTGAAATTGCCGTCCACCTGATCGAGCCGAGTCCTTATCAGGCGCGCCGCGAAATCTCTCCGGCCCAGCTCCGCGAACTCGCGGAGAGCATTCGGTCCGAGGGCCTGCTCCAGCCGATCGTCGTGCGGAAAACCGGCGAAAAATACCAGCTCATCGCGGGCGAACGCCGCTGGCGTGCCTTCCAGCTCCTGAAGATTAAGGTGATCCCCGCGAAAATCGTGGAGGCGAGCAACGCCTCGTCGGCCGCCCTCGGCTTGATTGAGAATTTGCAGCGCGAAGGGCTCAACCCGATTGAGGAAGCCCACGGTTACGCGAGTCTGATTCGCGATTTTGATCTGACGCAGGAGAATGCGGCGGAGCGGGTGGGGAAGGGACGGGCGACCGTCGCCAATTCCCTGCGGTTGCTTTCGCTCGACGCCGATTTGCAGGGCTATGTTTCGAAGGCCATGCTCAGCGTCGGCCACGCCAAGGTGCTGCTGGGGATCGAGGATGTGGCGCAGCGCACGTTACTGGCCCGGCGCATCATCGAGGAAGGCCTGAGTGTCCGCGTGGCAGAAAAGCTCGCCGTCGGGTCGAAGGCGGCCGCTGGGGCCCCGGCCCGCAAGGGCGTTAAACCGGGCTTGGTCGCGAAAGACGCCGCAACCGTTGCTGGCATTGAGAAAAAACTCACCTCGCACCTCGGCGCCCGGGTCGCGGTGCTGCATACCCCGAAAAAGGGCCGCATCGTGATCGAATACCGCGGCAACGAGGACCTGCAGCGCTTGTTGGAGAAACTCGGCGTCGAAGCCTGATTCGCGTCGATGGGAGTCAGTTTCCGGTGCTGGGAGGGAAGCTTTTCACCCCTCAGAACCCGTCATTGACAACCCGCGGCGGCCTCGGCACTCCTGAACCTTTCCCATGGGCATCCTACTCGGAATTCTCACCTTCATCCTGATCCTTGTTTCGTTGTTTTTGATTCTGATCGTCCTGATGCAGAAGTCGAAAGACGGCGGTATGGGAGCGGCTTTGGGCGGCGGTGCCGCTGAGGCGGCTTTCGGGGCGGACACCACCAACGTCCTCAGCCAGGCCACGAAGTATTCAGCCATTCTGTTCTTCGTGCTCACGCTCGGGCTCTACCTCGGGCGCATCTACGAGCATAAGCACGCCAAGGAAGCCGCCGGCAGCGCGTTGCCGACCATTGCGGCTCCCGCGACGCCACCCGCCACGACCACGTCGGTTCCCGCGACAGCTCCAGCAGTGGCGTTGCCCGCGCCGGTGAATGTCGGGACGGCACCCGCCCCCACGACTTCCGCTCCGACGACGCCCGCGCCCGAAGCGCCGAAAAAATAACCCACCGCGATGGTGATGGTTGATCGATTTGCGCCCGCCCGATCACGGCGGGCGTTTTTTGTTTTTGTGCTCGGCGCCCTCCTGCGCGGCACGGGGAGCGGCGCCCCCGCGCCCGCACCACCCGAGTTGGCGCAAATCGGCAAGCCGACGGCCGCTGAGGCGGCCAAATTGATCGAGCAGTTTCGCAATGCAGGATTGCCCGGGGATTATTTTCTCGAATTCGAGCTGCGTGGGCTGCCCCGCCGCGGCGAGGGCGTCACGCTCAAGGGGCGCTGGTGGGGTTCACGTAACGAACAGGGAGCGCTCAGTCGTGTCGAGTTGACGGATGGGGCCGGCGTCTCGCACCGCTTGCTGCTGCAAAACGGTGAGCGTGCTACCGTGTGGCGTTGGATCAACGGTCGCGTGGTGCCAGCCGGTGGGGCCGACTTGATGGCGCCGCTTGTGCCCGGCGTGGAAATCTCCGCCTTCGATCTGCAGATGCCGTTTCTTTACTGGCCGGGGGCGACCGTGGAGAAAATCACCCGGGCGTTTGGCCGGCCGGCGCACGAATTTCTTTTTCCCGCGCCGGCGGCGTTTGCGGCGCAAAATACCGGCGGCCTCTCTGCAATGCGCGCGTATTTCGACACCCAGTTCAACGCGCCGGTCCGGACCGAGGTGATCGCCAACGGCACGGTCACCAAAACGCTCGAGCTCCTCAGCCTGAAGACCGTCGAAAAACAGACGCTGCCCAAGGCGGTCGACTACCGCAACGAGATGACGCGCGACAAGACTCGCCTCCAAATCACCGGGGCCGCTCTCAATTTGCGCTGGCCCGCCGCCCTCTTTGAACCCGCAGCGCTCGCGCAGCCGGCGACTTTCCCCGCGGCGGATCGCTTGACGCGGATCGAGCCATGAGCCGCGTGGTGCCACCGCGGGCGGTGGTTTTCGATCTCGACGGGACGTTGCTCGACAGCCTGCCGCTCGTCCTCGCAGCCATCACACACGCGATCGAGCCGCATGGGGGCCGGCCGACGATGGATATTTTCGCGCACCTCGGCGGGCCGCCCGAACGTTTTATGGGCGCGCTGCTAAAAAATCCCGCCCACGTGCCCGACGCGCTCCGGCGCATGGAGCGCTTTCACCGCGAAAACGAACAGTTGATTCAACCCTTCGTGGGCGCCGTGGAATTGGTCGCGACGCTCCACCGCGCCGGCATTCGCACGGGAGTGTGGACCGGTCGCGATCGGGAATCGACCGAGCGCATTCTAAGTCATCATGCCTTGGATCGGACCTTCGGCACCGTGGTCTGTGGCGACGATTTGCCTTCGCACAAACCGGATCCTGCCGGGTTGCACGAGATTCTCCGGCGGCTCGACGCCCGCGCGAATGAGACCATTTTCGTCGGCGACGCCGACGTCGACGTGCTCGGCGGCGCGGCCGTGGGTGTCGATACGCTCCTCATTCGCCATGCGCGCGGGATCGAAGCGTCCATCCTGACGCGCGCGTGGCGAGCCGTGGGCACGCCGCGCGAAGCGTATGACATGATTGCCGCAGTGCTCGGCGGCCGGATCTGAACCGTCCGGCGAAATTTTTCGTTGCCGCCAAGGCCTATGGTGTGCCTGCTTTGGCACTCCTCACTTCAGCCCGTCCGTTGTATGGCCAAAAAATCCAAGCCTTCCGCCCCGCTCACGTTTGATCTCCCCGAGTCGCTTATCGCGCGCATCGAGACCTGCCGCAAAGGGCACGGCTTCGCGACTGCGAGCGAAGTGGTGCGCACGGCGATCGCGAATTTCGATTTCAACGGCTGCAAGCCCCTGCGCGATCCGCACCGCCAGATCTCGGTGCGCATCACTGCTGATCAGCGCGCGACGCTGAAGCGCTACGCGCGCCAGAAGGATGCGAGCGTCGGCGAGCTGCTGCGGCTCGCCCTCGAGGCCCTGCCGACGAAGGGCGCAAAGAAGAAAAAGTAAGCGCCGGCCCGCGCCTTCCGTTTTTGTCTAACGGCGCCGCAAGTCGGCGCCGTTTTTTTGTGCCTGTCCGCGGGCTTGCATTTCGTTTCCCGCGGGCCTTTGGTCGCTGCCTTTGTCCATGAGCCTTCCTCCCGCGCCACTCTCCACTTGGGCCCGCAATGTTTCGCCTTCGCCGACGCTCGCCGTCGATGCCAGGGCCAAGGCCCTGCAAGCGGCGGGTGAAGATGTCTGTGGTTTTGCCGCCGGCGAACCCGACTTCGACACTCCCGAGCACATCAAGGAGGCGTGCATCGCCGCGCTCAAGGGTGGGAAAACCAAATACGCGCCCACGCCTGGCATCGAGCCGTTGCGCCAGGCCATCGTCGATCGCTACTTCGCGGAATACGGACTGAAGGCCGCGCCGTCGCAGGTGATCGTTTCACCGGGCGGCAAATTCAACTGCTACCTTGGCGTGCTCGCCACGTGTTCGCCCGGCGACGAAGTCATCGTGCCCGCGCCGTATTGGGTGAGCTACCCCGAGATGGTGAAGCTCGCCGGGGCCACGCCGAAATTCGTGCTCGCCGATGACCGCACGGGTTTCCGCCTCACGCCCGCGATGGTCGAAGCGGCGATCACGCCGAAGACGAAATTGCTCATCCTGAACTCGCCCTCGAATCCCACGGGCGCCGTTTACTCGCGCCAGGAACTTGAGGCCATCGTGGCCGTCGCGCTGAAGCACAACCTCTACATCCTCTCCGACGAGATGTATGAGCACCTCGTCTATGACGGCGCGAAGCCCACGTGCATCGCGACGTTCTCCAAGGAGGTCGAGGCGCGCACCATCACCGTCGCCGGCTTTTCCAAAACCTATGCGATGACGGGCTGGCGCATCGGCACCACCCTCGCGCCCGCGCCGATCGCGAAGGCGATTTCGGAATTGCAGAGTCAGATGTCGTCCAACGTTACGACCTTCGCGCAATACGGCGCGCTCGCCGCGTTGAAGGAAAAGGAAAAGACGGCCGCCGCACTCAAGCTGATGATGACGGCGTTTGATCGCCGGCGGAAATTCCTGCACGCCGAGCTGAACAAGATTCCCGGCATCACCTGCCTCCTGGCCGAGGGTGCGTTCTACCTTTTCCCCAACATCTCGAGTTTCGGGCTCAAGGACCTCGATTTCTGCAACCGGCTCCTCGACGTCGAGAAAGTTGCCGCCGTGCCTGGCAGCGCCTTCGGTGCCGAGGGCTACCTGCGCCTCAGCTACGCCACGAGCGACGAGATTATCCAGAAAGGGTTGACCCGCCTCGCGCGCTTCTGCGCGACGTTGAAAAAGTAACCGGCGATTTCCGGCGGGCGTCGTCATGCGGATATGAACCAACGCCTCGGCCCGATTCTCCTGCTGGTCGCGGCGTGCATAACGTCGCTTTCCGTCCGTGCCGCCGACGCGCTCACGCGGCGTGAGTGGACGGTCGACGGTGTGAAGCGCGAGGCGCTGGTGCGCGTGCCGGCCCCTAAGATCGGTGCGCCGATGCCGGTCGTGTTCGTATTTCACGGCCATGGTGGGACAATGCGCTCGGCGTCACGGAGCCAGCCGGTGCACGACCTGTGGCCGGACGCCATCGTCGTCTTCATGCAAGGTCTGCTGACGCCGGGCCGGTTGACGGATCCCGAGGGGAAGAAGCCCGGCTGGCAGCACGCCGCCGGCGATCAGGGCGATCGGGATCTGAAATTTTTCGACGCGGTGCTCGCGAGCTTGCGCGCGGAACAGAAGGTCGACGACCGGCGCATTTACTCCACGGGACATTCCAACGGTGGCGGCTTCACCTATCTGCTCTGCGGCACTCGCCGCGAGGTATTCGCGGCCTTCGGGCCGTCGGCGTCGGCCGCAGGCGGCGCGGGTCTGTCCGCCCTCAAGCCCGCTCCGGTGATTCACATTGCTGGCACCAACGACCAATTGGTGAAGTTCGCCTGGCAAAAGCTGATGATCGACGCGCTCGTTCGAATCAACCAGTGCGACGTGAAAGGCCAGCCGGCGGGCAAGAACCTCACGCTCCACCCCTCGAAGATCGCGGCGCCGGTGATGACCTACATTCATCCGGGCACCCACCAATATCCCGCGGAGGCGACGGCGCTCATCGTCGATTTCTTCAAGACGCACGAGCGGCCGTGAGTGGCGAGGCCGCTGAACCGTGAGACCACACGCGATTTTTCCGGCAAGGCTGTTTAGCTGGACGCTCGGGGTGGTCCTTACCGCGGCGACCGTATTTGGCGCGCGCGACGAATGGCGCTACACCCGCACGGAAAATTTCGAGGTGTTGAGCGCGGCCTCGGAGAAAAGGACGCGCTCGCTCGTGATGGAATTGGAGCAATTCCGCGCGAGCTTCATCGCGACCTTTGGGCTGCGCCCGGCACATGAGCCGAGAGTGACGGTGGTGCTCTTCGACTCGGACCGCGGTTTCACGCCCTACAAACCAACCTATCAGGGCAAACCGAAGGACGTGGCCGGATTTTTTGTCGCCGGGGCCGACGAGGTCGTCATCGCACTCAACGTCAGCGCCAGCCTCGGTGAGGACGATGATCCGGCGGAGACGATTTTTCACGAGTATGTGCATCTGCTGCTGCACTCTCGCGGGCTGCATTTGCCGACCTGGCTCAACGAAGGTTTGGCCGAACTTTTCTCCACGTTTCGTTTGAACAAGGAAACGGTGGAGTATGGCCGGCCCAAGCAACTCTACGTCGATATCCTGAACCAATCGGCCATGATGCCGCTCCCGCGGCTGATGGCGGTGACGGAGTCTTCGCCCGACTACAACGAGGAGATGCGGGCCGGGATGTTCTATGCCCAGGCTTGGGCGCTGGCCCATTTTCTCGTGTGTGGGGAAGACCGGACCAATGCGACGCGACTCGGCCGGTTTCTCGAATCCGCCGGACTGACGGGGTCGGGCTCGGTCGAGACGTTCCGGGAAATCTGGGGCAAAGACTTTGACAAGCTGGATCAGAAGCTGCGCACCTACCTGCAGGGCGGGCGCTATTTTCAGCGGCAGGGTCCCCTAGTGCTCAAGGATCTCGCGGCGAAAATTTCGGTGCGAGCGGCAACGGCATTCGAACGCGATGTCACGTTACTCAACCTGCGCTGGCGCGTGCATCAGACCGGCGACGCCATGCTCGCGGCCCTGCAACTCGCGGAAATAAATCCGGCTGCGCCCCGGCCGCACGAGTTGCTCGCGGCGATCGCGATGACGGGCCGGGATTTTCCGCGCGCGCTCGAGCGCTGGCGCATGGCGGCGGAGCTCGGCTCGGAAAATCCCTTCGCGCTGGTGCAGGGCGCCCGGGGCAAACTCTACGATCTCGGGATCGACGAGGACTTTGATCGCCGGCTGCCGGAAAATGAAGCGTTGCAGCTGCGTCTCTGGCTCGACCGGGCGATGACGCTCGGGCCGCTTTACGACGATGCCGTCGAGACCCTCGCGTTTGTGGAATCACGTTCGCCCGAATTTCGCGTCGAGGCGATCAACCGGATTCAAAAGCGGGCCAACGCGCTCAAGGATCCGAATCCTACCTTCCTCGCGCTCGCGGTGATTCGCTGGCGGGCGAAGGACATTGCGAACGCGGGCGCCATTGCCCAGGCGATCATCGATTCCTCCCTCGCCAAGCCGCACACGAAGGCGGCGGCGCGCCAGTTGCAGTTGCGGATTACGGAACCGGCGCAGGCCCCTCGCGCGAAGTGACTGCGAGCCCGGTTCGCGCGCGCCCTCGATTTTTGAACCACCGGGCTGCGCTGGTCCCGGCCGGCTCGACTACTTTTTCTTGGCGGCCTTGGCCCCGGCCTTGCCGGCGGCTGGCTTGATGAATTTCGAGGTGACGTGCTGCTTTTGTTGAAAGCGGCGGCTGGCTTTCTGGTCTTTGACGGTCGGCAGATATTTAGCTCCCATGCGGGCAAGGCCGGCGACGATTCTCGGTGCTAGCAACGAGATTCGTGCGGGCGTGGGTAAACGGGAAAAATTTTGTTGCCGCCCGGCGGCACTTCGATTGCTTCACCAACTTCGCCGTTACCCCCCGGCTTCCCGTGCTGTTCAACTCCCTCACGTTTGTCGTTTTCTTTGTCGTCGTCGTAGGTGGCTACTGGCTCCTGAATTCGTGGCCGGCGCGCAAGAACCTCCTGCTGGTCTCGAGCTATGTTTTCTACGGCGCGTGGAATCCGCCGTTCGCGCTGCTGCTGTTTGCGACCACGGCGCTCGACTTTTACCTCGGTGCGCGCATCGGGGGCGCGATTGAGCCGACGGCGCGCAAGCGCTGGATGTGGGCGAGCGTGGCGTCGAATCTGAGCATGCTCGGGTTTTTCAAATACGGGAATTTCCTTTTGGAAAACACGCAGTGGTTGCTCGCCCGCGCCGGCATCGCCTACCAGCCGCCGCACCTCGATCTCTTCCTGCCGATCGGGATCTCGTTCTACACGTTTCACTCGCTGTCCTACACGCTCGATGTCTATCGCGGCGTCTGCGCGCCGACGAAATCCCTGCGCGATTTCACACTGGCGGTCTCGTTCTTCCCGCAGCTCGTGGCCGGCCCGATCGTGCGCGCGGCGGATTTCCTGCCGCAGCTGGTGAGCGCGCGGACGCTGGCGACCAACCAGTTTGTCTGGGGCTTGTTCCTGATGACGCTCGGCATGTTTCAGAAAATCGTGCTCGCCGACACGCTGCTCGCCCCGATCTCGGACAACGTTTTCGGCCACCCAAGCCCGGTGTGGACGCTCGACGCCTGGACGGGCGTGATCGCGTTCTCGGGGCAGATATTCTTCGACTTCTCCGGCTACTCGACGTGTGCCATCGGCGCGGCGCTCTGCCTCGGGTTTCACCTGAAGGACAATTTCCTTTTCCCGTTCGCCGCGGTGGGTTTTTCCGATTTCTGGCGGCGCTGGCACATCTCGTTGTCCACGTTCCTGCGCGACTTCCTCTACATTCCGCTCGGCGGCAACCGGGTGGGCGCGGTGCGTGCGGCCGTGAACCTCATCATCGTGATGTTTCTCGGCGGACTCTGGCACGGCGCGGCGTGGACGTTTGTCGTGTGGGGCCTAATCCACGGCCTCTGCCTCGTGGTCGAATATTTCCTGCGTGCGCTAACCAAGGACGCGGCGTGGAAGGAAAGCCTGCCCGTGAATCTCCTCATTTGCGCGGTGACGTATTTTTTCGTGTGTATCGCGTGGGTGTTCTTCCGCGCGGCCGATTTTCCAGCGGCCGCGATGCTGCTCGGCGCCATGGCGGGTAAGATTCCCGTCGGCCAGGCGATCGTGTCGGGCCGCGAGATTCTGCAGGTCGCGCTCGTCATTGTCGGCCTCTGGATTTTCCATTGGCGGCTGCGCGACACCTCGCTGGAGGCGGCCATCGCCCGCAAACCCGCGTGGCTCATCGGCGCCCTCTGGGCCGTGATGCTCGGCGCGATCATTCTAACCCAAGGGAGCGGCAATGCCTTCATCTACTTCCAATTTTGATTTTTCGCGGCCCATTCCCGCGCTGCCGTGGCGCGGGCTGCTGGTGGCCACGCTGCTACTGACGACGGCGGGCACCGTGGCGTGGGAAATCTCCGCGCGCGCGCGCGGCTACGCGCCCACGCTCAACGACACCTCCGACCTCTGGGCCGATCGCCGCGAGGGGGGAGCCGGCCTGTGGCGATTCGACGCGCCATCCAAAACCTGGCAGCCGTTGCCTTTGCAGGGCGAACTGCCGCAAAAAAGCGCCGATCGTCACGGGATGGCCTTCGACTC
>JANNEY010000146.1:0-2929 GCA_031379235.1 Opitutaceae bacterium
GAGCGTGCTTGCACGCGACGGTCGCGACCAAGGTCGCTCCCACAATTTGATTGTCCCTTCGCGCCGAACGCACCGCTCAGATGTGCTTCGAGTCCGCCTCGTCCTTCTTCACGTAGCCGCTCTCCTGGCGCTGGTGGTTCACAGCGTTTTTCTTGAGGTAGGCTTGGTAGACATCGTCGGCCGTCATGCCGAGCGTCTGCGCGAGTGAGACGAGGAAGTGGAAGAGATCCACGACTTCGACCTTGGCGTTCTGCTCGTCGAACTTCTGGTATTTCGCCCACCACTTCCACGGCACGCTGTCGATCAGCTCCGCGGTTTCCTGCTGCATCGCGCGCGTGTAATTCAGGATCCACTTGGCCTTCTCCTCGTCGGTCGGCGGCGGGAGATTGACGCCAATGCGCGCATTGAGCGCGTCCTGCATGCGGAAAATTTCCTCGAGTTTGTCCATGTCCGCGACGCTGCCGAAAACAACCCGCCGCTGGCAAGCCCGCGCTGCGTCCTCCGCCGCGCGCGGCCGGGGCCTATCTCAGTTTCCTGCACGTGCATCAGCGCTCTGCCCCAACGGGGCGACATTCAATAGCCCAGGGCATCGCCCTGGGGATCGGGAAACCAACCATTGAGCCCTGAAGGGGCGCAAGAAGGGTCTCGCCCTTTCAGGGCTGGCAATTTTCTCACGATGATTTCCCGGGGCGTTGCCCCGGGCTGTCAAATCGTGCCCCGTCGGGGCACAGACGCGCAGATGCCAGAAACTGAAACGCCCCGCCGACCCGAAACGCGCTTTCCACTCTCGACCCAACCGGCCCCGCCTCCAATTCTCCCGCTCGCCCCATGCCTTCGACAATCGAACGCGCCGTCTTCCTCAGCTACGCGTCGCAAGACGCGGCAGCGGCGGCACGCATCTGCGAGGCCCTCCGCACCGCCGGCATCGAGGTGTGGTTCGATCAGAACGAACTCGGCGGTGGCGACGCGTGGGACGCGAAAATCCGCAAACAGATCGCGGAGTGCGCGCTGTTCGTGCCGGTGATCTCGGCGGCGACGCAGGCGCGGCTTGAGGGGTATTTCCGGATCGAGTGGAAACTCGCCGCGCAGCGCACCCACGCGATGGCGGAGGAGAAGGCGTTCTTGGTGCCGGCGGTGATCGATGACACACGCGACGCCGACGCGAAAGTCCCCGCGGAGTTCAAGGCCGTGCAGTGGACGCGCCTGCCTAGCGGGGAAAAAGCGGAGGCATTTGGCGCGCGGGTGAAAAAATTGCTCGGCGGCGCAGCCGACGATGTAGGGCGGGGTCGCCGAACTCCGCCTCCGTCCGAAGTCGATCACGCTCCCAAACCGGCGGGGTTCGGCGACCCCGCCCTACAACGGAAGGTCGGCCGGCGCGTCCCTGCGCCGGCATTGCTCGCCGCCGCCGGCCTCGTCGCCGCAGGCGCGCTCTACTTCGCGTTGCGGCCCACGCAGAATGCGGGCGCCGGGCCTGCCCTCGGCTCATCGACCGGGACTCCGCCCGCTGCGCTGGTCAAGGCTGCGGCCCCCCTCTCGCCGTCCCGCGAACTCGTCGAGAAAGCCCGCGTCCTCTACGAGCCGTGGGATCTAGCCACCAAGGACGACTTCGTGATGGCGGATCAGTTTCTCAAGCGAGCCGTCGAGCTCGACCCCACCGACGGCGAAGTGTGGGCTGCTCAGGCGATCGTCTCATGCGCAATCGTCGCGATTTCAGGCCTAGGCGAGGACCGGCGGGTCGAGATGCGCTTGCAGGCGGAGCGCGCGGTCAAGCTCGCCCCCAATTCCGACAACGCCCGCTTCGCGCGGGCTCTCGCCATTCGCCACGACCGGGAAGGCGCGTCGGAGCAGGCCGAGCCCATTCTGCGCGAGGTCGCCACCCGCAACCCTGAGAACCGGCTGATGCTCCGCTGTCTTGGTCAATTCTTAGGGAGCCGTGACGCGACTCGCGCCGAGGGGCTCGCAATTTTACTGCGGGTGGCCTCGCTCCCCGGGGGCGACGCTGTGGCCGAGTTCAATATCGGACAGATCAATATGTTTAGCGTTCAGGCGCGAAACCCGAAGGAGGCGCTCACCGCCTTCAATCGCTCGCTCAAGCTGGCGCCCAACGCGCACCGCACGCACGGCTACAAGCTCGAACTGCTGTGCCACTATGGCGGCGACCTGGCGGCGGCCCGGCAAGCACTGCGCGAGGCGCCGGTGGCCGCCTTGCGCGAAGATCGCCCGGCCGTGATCGCCTGGTGGCTTTTGCTGGCGAGCGGTGAACCGGACGCGGCCCTGCGCATCCTCGACTCCGCTTATCCGTATCTGAGCACAGCTTGGTTCACTGGCCCGACGCGCTACCTCAAGGCCGTGGCCCATCGTCAGGCCAACCGTCTCTCGGCGGCCACCACCGAATGGAATGTCGCCCTGCAGGAAATTCAACGGCGCCTCACCGACAACCCGACCGCCCGCAGCGAACTGGGGCTCAAGGCGGCGACCCTCGCCTACTTGGGGCGTCAAACCGAGGCCGCCGAAACGTTCAAGCTCCTCGAAGAGCTCCCCCGATCGTCTATTCCTAGGGATCAACGCTGCGCCAATGTGGTGAAAACGCTGCTTGGTCGCATCCCGGAGGTCGTCGCCGCCTTGGACGGCCAGCTCGTTGCGGGCCGCGGCCGCTTCCCGGCCACCACGGCCAGTGCCATTCTCTTCGATCCAGAACTCAGCGCGCTCCGCGCGCACCCGAGCTACGCCGCGCTCGCCGCCAAAGCGCGGGCCGTCTACGCGGACGTGCAATTGAAATAAACCTCGAAGAATCACGGTCGGTTTCCTCGGCCACGAGTCGCAGGACATGACCGCGAGAAGGGCGTCGTCGCGCGCCGGAAAAGCCGGCGGCGCAGAACTGAGGGCGGCTTGAGGTGGGCCGTGCGCTCCGCGCGCGGCAGTTTGCCAC
>JANNEY010000150.1:0-3271 GCA_031379235.1 Opitutaceae bacterium
GGATTTCACGCTCGTCGGCGGTGATGCCGAGGGCGCAGGCGACGCGCTTGCCGGCGTCGCGCTCACGGAGGCGAAGGCGCTCGGGGCCTCCTTCGCGCCCGGCGCCGTGGAGCTGATGCTCGCCAAGGTCGGGGCCAACACGCGGCTCATCGTCGAGGAAACGCGCAAGCTCGCGACCTACGTCGCCGAACCCGGGGCGTCCGCGCCGGCGGCAGAAGTCCTCATCGAGGAAGCGCACGTCGCCGAGCTCACGCCCAATGTGGCCGAGGGTGATTTTTTCGAGGCGGCGGAGGCGTTTTTCAGCGGCAATCTTCCGTGGACCCTCGCGGCGTTGCACCGGCACTTCTTCAGCGGCGGCGACGCGCGCCCCGTGATCAGCGCGCTGCAAAACCGCAACCGGATCCTCCTCCAAGTGCGCGCGCTCGTCGACGCCGGCGATGTGCGCATCGGCCCGCGCGGGCTCGACGGTTTCCCCAAAGCGCAGGCGGCACATTCCGCGAAGTTCATCGGCGCGACCGAGAAAAGCTCGTTCAACCTCTTCACGCAAAACCCGTGGTATCTCGGCAAACTCGCCGGCAGCGCGAAGCTCCCCACCCTGCGCCGCCTGATCGACAACCAGCAGGAATTCATCAGTGCCTTCGAGGAAATCATCCGCCGCCCCAACGAGCAGGAGGAAGTCCTGCGCGAGGTCGCGGTCCGGTGTTTGGCGGCGTGAAATTCTGCCGAAGTCATTTCCATGCCAATCCCGGACTACCAAACTCTAATGCTTCCGCTGCTCCGCTTTTACTCGGACGGGGTAGTCCACCCGATCAACGAAGCCGTCGACGCGCTAGCAAAGGAGTTCCGCCTTACCGAAGATGATCTACGCGTGCTTTTGCCGAGTGGTCGGCAAACCACGTTTCGAAATCGCGTCGGATGGGCGCGCACCTATATGTCGAAGGCCGGCCTGCTGGCCGCGGCGAAGCGCGGCCACTTTAGTATTACGACATCAGGGCGTCAGGTCCTCGCAGGAAACCCGACACGCCTTGATGTTCGCTTCCTGCTTCAATTCCCCAGTTTTGTGGAATTCAAGGAAATGAGACACGAGCAAGGTGCGTCGACAAGTGCACCGCCCGCAATCGTTGAGCCGAAGGAAAGCCCCGAGGAGTTGATCGAGTCGGCACATGCTCAACTGAAACGCGCTCTGGCGTCCGACCTCCTTTCACGCATCAGCGTCGCCGCACCTGAGTTTTTTGAACGTCTAGTTGTCGAGCTATTGCTTAAGATGGGTTATGGCGGCTCGCGTCAGGATGCCGGTCGCGCCATTGGGCGCAGCGGCGACGGGGGCATCGACGGTATTATCAATGAGGACCGACTCGGCTTGGATAGTATCTATCTTCAGGCGAAGCGTTGGGAAAACCCTGTCGGTCGGCCTGAAATACAGAAATTTGCGGGCGCACTCGCTGAACATCGGGCCAAGAAAGGTGTTTTCATCGCCACTTCATCGTTCACCAAAGAGGCTCAGGCCTCCGCCACTAAACACGACGCCCGCATCGTCCTTATCGATGGCGAGAAACTCGCCACCCTGATGATTGATCATGGCCTCGGCGTTACGCTTGAGGCCACCTATGAAGTGAAGCGCATCGACTCGGACTATTTCGCGGAGGATTGATCGAGCAACGTCCACGGCAATTCACGATGAAAACGCCGGAAGGTTTTTCCGTTCGCCATCGCGGGCCCGGCGCGCATACACGACGCCTTCTCCCGTGAACGAGCCGAACGCCGCCGCTGCCGCCCTCATCCCCAACGTCCTCGCCGAGCGCTACGCGTCGACCGCGATGAAGGACATCTGGTCGCAGCATGGCCGGGTGGCGCTGGAACGCGATTTCTGGATCGCGGTGATGAAAGGCCAGCGCGATCTCGGCGTGCCGATCCCGCCGGAAGCGATTAAGGACTACGAAAAGGTAAAGGGTCAGATCGATCTCGCCGCGATCGCGAAGCGCGAGCGCGTGACGCTCCACGACGTGAAGGCGCGGATCGAAGAGTTCTCCGAGCTGGCGAAGCGGCAGTTCATCCACCTCGGACTCACGAGCCGCGATCTCACGGAAAACGTCGAGCAGCTGCAGATCCTCCGCGCGCTCAAGCTGGTGCATTTCAAAGCCGCAGCCGCGTTGCTCGCGCTTGGCCGGCAGGCCGAGGCGCACCGCGACCTGATGATCACGGGGCGCACGCACAACGTGCCCGCGCAGCCGACGACGCTGGGCAAGCGGCTCGCGATGTTTGGGCAGGAGCTGCTGTGCGCGGCGACGCGGATCGACGAACTGCTCGCGCGCTATCCGGTGCGCGGCCTCAAGGGCGCGGTCGGCACGCAGCTCGACCAGCTCACGCTGCTCGGCGGCGATTTCGCAAAGGTCGATCAACTGGAGACGCGCGTGCTGAAGCATCTCGGGTTTCACGCGTCGCTCGGCGCGGTCGGACAGGTTTACCCGCGCAGCCTGGATTTCGAGGTGGTCACGGCCTTGCACCAGCTGGGGGCGGCGGCGGCGAGTTGTGCGACGACGTTGCGGCTCATGGCCGGCGCGGGCCTGCTCACAGAAGGATTTCAGGATGGGCAAGTGGGCTCCTCCGCGATGCCGCACAAGGTCAACGCGCGAAACTGCGAGCGCATCTGCGGCTTCTCGACGATCATCTCCGGCTATGTCGCGATGACGGGCGCGCTCGCCGGCCACCAGTGGAACGAAGGCGATGTGTCCTGCTCGGTCGTGCGGCGCGTGGCGTTGCCCGACGCGTTTTTCGCGATCGATGGCGCGCTCGAAACCTACCTGACGGTGCTGCGGCAGATGGAAGTTTTCCCTGCCGCCGTCGCAGCCGAGAACGAGCGCAACCTCCCCTTCCTCGCGACCACGACGATTTTGATGGAAGCCGTGAAACGCGGCGCCGGCCGCGAAACCGCCCACGAGGCGATCAAGGAGCACGCGCTCGCGGCCGCGAAGGCGCTCCGCACCGGCACGGGCGACACCGATCTTCTGGCGCGCCTCGCGGGCGACCGCAGAATCGGGCTCGGGAAAAAAGCGTTGCAGGCGATTCTTTCTGAAAACGCACGGTTCGTCGGCGCAGCGGCCCATCAAGTCGACGCGTTCCTCGCCGAGGTGAAGCCACTCGCGAAGACGCACAAGGGGGCCGCGGACTACCGGCCGGGGCGGCTGCTCTGAGGATTGGATGTAGGGCGGGGGGGGGGGGCCCCCCCCCCGGGGGGGGGGGGGGTGGTTGGAAACAACGGGGGGGGGGGGGG
>JANNEY010000179.1:0-6114 GCA_031379235.1 Opitutaceae bacterium
ATCGATTGTTGGATGCTCACGTTGAGTTGGTTCATTACACCCGCCGGCGAAGCGATCTTCGCCGACGGCGTAAACTAACCTCTCAAAGTGGCTGGTTTTGACCCGGCCCGCGCTGGCTGGTTTTACCCGGCCGGTGACAGCTGTTCAACCTCGTCCTGCTCGAACGCCTGTTGGCCTGGCCCGGAGGCTATGGAAAAGCGAAGGAGCCCGACGGTGCCATGCGCGTTGTGAGAGCTCTATTACTGATTCTACTCCTTGCATCCATCGCCTGGGCCATTGTCGAAGCCGGCTGGCTTCTGCGCCTGCTGCTGACCGGCGCCCTTGTTGCCGCTCTCGCCATCACGGCATTCAAACACTTTCGCCAGACCGCAGCCCTGCCGAGCCGTGGAATTCCAAGGGCTAAGACACCACTGCCAACCGCATCTCACAACGGCCGCTTGCCAATCACAGTTCATCAATCCCATCCCCCCATGCCAGCCATCGCTCCAGCAAGCATCTTTGATGTCGAAATCCCGGAAGCACGCCTACGTCGCCACGGGGTCTACGAAATCGCTCACGCGACACCCTACACTATCGTGCTAGGCAACCAGCATCCTGAATTGCGCTGTGATGCAAGGGTGTGGATCGACGGCACACCGGTCGGGACTTGGCGCGTGGAACCGGCCTCACGAATCCGACTTGAGCGCCCGCTAAACGATTCGGGACGCTTCACTTTTTTCCAACTCGGCTCCGCAGAGGCCGCGAGGGCCGGCTTAGACGCGGGCAATGCCTTTCTCGGCTTAATCCGAGTCAAGTTCATGCCCGAAGTAACCCCGGAAAAGAGTGTCGCGCATTCCTCCGACATGGATAGCCAGCCAATAAATTCCGGGAGCCCGAAGATTCATCCGTCGGAAAATCGCTACCTTGCGAGCAGTCCCGGGTCACTAGACCAAGAAGACGGAGGCACGGGATTGAGTGGCCACAGTGATCAGTCTTTTCACACAGCATCGCCAATCCGACATGACGAATTCGCCGAGATTATTCGTCAGGTTCGGCTCGTCGCACTTCCCGCCATTCGACCAATTCGATCGGTCGTATAGCGCGCATTGGTTGCCAGTGTCGCCGTGGGTCTTCGGTCGCAACAACTAGCTGGATCGCCGCATGCTGATTTTTCGCCTCACTCAGCCAAGCGCCTGCAGTAAGACATTTCGAACCCCGCTCGCAGCGCCCCGCGTCCGCAGTAGCCGGTCCGTCCACACGAGCCACAGTTTGCGCCGCTGCGCCACCGCCGCCGGCAGTGGAATTGACCGAACATCCTTCGGCATGCTGGTCGCCGCCAGAGACGGCAGGACGGCCGCGTGGGTGCCACGCATCACCGTGTCCGCAGCCTGCATGTAGGAATCGACTTCGAGTCGGACGTTCAGGGTGCTCCTTTGCTTTTTCGCCCACGCGTTGAGAGACTCCCGGAGGGTTCCGCCGATGGGCAGGGCGAGCGGGCAGGCGCGTAAGACCGTCGCTACGTCGGTCTCGGCGCTAAGACTCGCCGGCACAAAAATCGAATACTCGACGTTGCCGAGGAGCCGGCGCTTGAGCGTCGCCGGGCTTGGCGTGCCGATGCACATCCCGAAATCGACTTCGCCCATCACGACCTTGTCCCCGATTGCCGTGGTGCCCTCGTGGTGGAGCGTCCACTTCACGGCGGGCAAGACCGCGGAGATTTCCTTCAGCTTGGGCAGGAGCAACCAGTGCAGCGCGCTACTCGACGCCGCGATAGAATAGGCCACGGGCGCCGCCTTGACCGTGCCGCGCAGATCATCGAGACCGCGTTCTAATTCAGTCACCAGCCGGGCGAGTTGTTCGCCAGCGGGCGTGAAGGCGATGCCCCGACCGGACCGCTGGCTCAGCTCCACCTCAAAGTGCGACGATAACTCCGCGATTTGCCGGGAGATCAACGCCTGCCGAGAACGATCACCGGCGGTCGCAGCGGCGATGCCCCCTTTGCGGACGACCTCGGCGAAGTTCCGCAGGCGATCGAGAGAAAGATTCTTAAGGGAGGTAGATGATGCGCTCATAACTCATCAGTTATCATAGATACATTCCCACAACTCGCAACTTCGTTTGTAGGGACGAGTGTATGCACGTGATGAGATCAAAAATACCCAATGAAAAGAACCACGAAACTCTAGGCTACGACCTGATCGGCGATGTCCACGGCGACGCCGATCGGCTCGAACGTCTGCTCGGAATCCTCGGCTACCGTGAAACTGCAGGGGCGATGCGCCACCCCGATGGCCGGTGCGCCATCTTCGTCGGTGACCTGGTAGACCGCGGGCCCAAGGTCGCAGAGACACTCAGGCTCGTGCGGGCGATGGTTGAGGCCGGCACCGCGCGGATGGTTCTCGGCAACCACGAGTTTAACTTCCTCTGCCTCCACCTGCCGGACGGAAACGGCGGCTTCCTGCGCCCGCACACCGCGCGCAACCTCAACGGTGTCCGGGCCAGCCTCGCGGCCTTTGCCGGCCGGGACGCCGAGTTACGGCAGTATCTCGAATGGTTCCGAACTCTGCCACTCTACCTCGATCTCGGTGGCCTTCGAGTCGTGCATGCAGAATGGAACGCCGAGCTAGTCGCGGGCGTGAACGGGCGGGCCTATCTCGACGAGGACTTCCTCAAAGAAGCTTCGACCAAGGGCAGCGCCGCTCACCGCACCATCGAAATCCTACTGAAGGGCTCGGAGGTAGCACTTCCGGCCGGCAGCACCTACACGGACTTCGACGGCACGGTGCGCCACGAGGTGCGCATCTGCTGGCCCCACCCGGTAAAGGGCCGGACGTTCAAGCAAGTTGCCTTCGGCGCTTGCGATACAATCCCGGACGCGCCGGTGCCGGCCGAGGTCGCGACCGATATCAAAGGCTACGGTGCCGATGAACCGCCGGTGTTCTTCGGCCACTACGCGCTCAAAGACCTGCCGAACGCCCTCGTCGCCCCGAACGCCGCCTGCCTCGACCACGGCTGCGGCAAGGGCGGGCTGCTCGCGGCCTACCGGTGGAACGGCGAGCGCACCCTCTCGGCCCTCAATTTTGTCTCAACCTAAACGAAAGAAAAATCATGAAAAGCAACCTAGAGCCAATGGCGGATCTCCGCCCTCAAGCGAACCGGGACCAACACCCGGTGATGAAGAAAATCGGATACGTCGTCACCAACCCCGCGGAATTCGCAATTCATCAGCGCCGCGGTAGGATTAAGCAAAAGGGACGCGGAATCAGCTTCTTCGTCCTGCCGGTCATTGACCGTTACTACCTCATCCCGTCCACGACCCACACGATTTCCTTCATCGCAGATCAAATCACCGCAGAGAACCAAGGCGTCGAAGTCAGTGGCTTCGCGCTCTGGAAGATCACCGAGCCGGAGCGGTCGAGCCTGAGCTTCGATTTCAGCGATGCTGCCGGCGCCGTCGGCAGAATCAGCGAGAGCCTGAAAGAGGTCGTGGAATCCGCCATCCGCCACCAGGTGGCCAAGATGACAATCGAGGACGTGTTACGAAAGCGCGGCTCGATCATCCTTCAACTCAAACAAGAGTTGGCCTACATCGCCGACCAGTGGGGTCTGACGATCGAAACGATCGAAATCAAGAACGTGCGGATCATGTCGGAGCAACTCTTCGCTAACATGCAGGCGAAATTCCGCGACTTAGTCCGCTTGGAGAGCGAGATGAGCGCATCGGAAACCGAGAATGTAATCGCCCGGCGCCGCTACTCGCAGCGGGAAGAACTCGCGTTGGTAGAGCAGGAGTTTCAACGTCGCGATTTGCAGCGTAAGGCGGAGATCGAAACGCTCAACGCTCAACGCGAGGCCGCCTTGCGAGTGTTGAAGATGGACGAGGAGAAGCACCTCAAAGTCCACGAATTCACCGGGAAGGCTGAACTGCTGGTAATCGAGCAGACGAACAAAGAAAAGGCGTTGCGCCTTGAGGACGAGATTCTCGAGGTCGAGCGGGACGTCCAGACGCGGCGCTTCGCAGTTGAGGCTGAGCAGCGCGAACACAAGGTGAAGCTCGGAACCCTTGACGACGACCTTGCCCGGCGGCGGACGGAAACGGCCAATATGGAGTGCACAACTCTCGCGTTGGTGAAGAACCTGCCCATCGCGGTGAGCGGGCTGAAAGTTAACGAACTGAACTTGGGTGACGATGCCCTGCGCCGACTGATGACCGGGATTTCCAGCCTCTTAACGCAAAAGCACGCATGACTGCTGCATCGAAGGCCACGCTATGAACTCAGATGGCAGCACCGCCGCGCCGACCGCGGTATCGGAAGAAATCGGCGCACTCGATCAACTGCTTGATCAGGTCAGGAGCCTCAAGTCGCGCGCTCGCATCGTCGAGTTGTGCGAAATGGCCGTGCGGTTCCGGCGACTGGCACCCTACAACGTGATGTTGATCTACATGCAGCGGCCCGACGCGCGTCATGTGATGGGCGCAACGGCTTGGCGGGAAATGGGCCGTTCCCCGAAAGAAAACGCGCATCCGCTGGTCATTCTTCGACCGTTTGGCCCGGTCGATTTCCTGTTCGACGTTGCGGACACCGACGGAAAGGACGGGCCGGACCAACTGACACTCGGGAACCTGGGCGAGAACGCGTTTGGGGCCGATGGCGCGCTCTCGCACGAGACTCTCTCTCGCTTCATCCACGGCTGCGCAAAATGCTGCATCAGTGTCGCCGAGCGGAAGGAACACCTGATGAAGGCGGGCCACGCGCGCCGCGCAGATGGCGACTCCTTTGCGATCGAACTCAACGTGGATCATCGGTCGGCTCAAAAATTCTGCACCCTTTGCCACGAGTTGGCCCACATCTTTTGCGGTCACCTTGGACCAGTGAAAGGATGGGTTGAGGCACGACCGCCAATCAACGACGCGCAATGCGAGACCGAGGCGGAACTTTCTGCATTCCTTGCAGCCCGTCGGTTCGGCGTAACGCCTAACTCGGCGACCTATCTCGACTGGTATTCGAACCCGCACGGGAAAATGCCCGAGTTCAGTTTGGAAACGGTATTGGTAGCCGTCGGAAAGATTGAAGCACTGCTCCGCGGCGAACTCCGAAAACGAAAAAATCGATGACCATTCTATTTCTCCACGGCAAAGAGTCGGGCCCCGGTGGCAAAAAGCCCACCTATCTTATCGAGAACGGGTTCACCGTCCTCAACCCGGCTCTGCCCGCGGAGGATTTCGACTCAGCCGTTCGGATCGCGCAGGCGGTGTTCGACGAACACGCGCCCGCCGTCGTCGTCGGATCATCTCGCGGCGGGGCGGTCGCGATGAACATCGATCACCGTCAAGCAGCACTGGTGCTGCTTTGTCCTGCCTGGAAGAAATGGGGCACCGCGACCATTATTCCACACAAGTCGGTAGTTCTTCACGCGAAGGACGACATCATTATACCGTTTTCCGACAGCGAAGAGCTGATCAGGAACAGCAAAATCGCCCCTGAACGATTGGTAGCCGTGGGTATTGATCATCAGCTAAAAACGCCGGATGCGCTGAAGGCTTTGCTTGGAGCAGTATGCATGTGGGACGGCCCTAGCCTCGCACCAAATCCGACGATCGACGAATCAGATATTCGATTTGTCGAACTTGCGCGCAAGGAACTAGAGCGGACTGACCTCACCACTGAACGTCGAGAGGATCTCAGGGAGGCAATCGGTGACATTGGCGAAAAATACCGAACCGACCTAGACGACTTGTGCTAGTCCAAAGCTCCAACCACGTGAACAAGCGCGTCATCCTGCCGTCTAGGCCGATTACAAACCAAACCGACCTCCCGATTGGAATTGGGCCGGACTCGGCGGCGATTCTTCCACCCCAATCGGCCCAAATGGCGTTCGAGGCGTTACTGACGTATCCGAATGCTCTGCCCGGAGGCCTAGATTTAATCGCGAGCAAAGCAGGCGGGGAGGGTAGGAAAGGGGCCGCTAAAGCATCTAGCCGCCTCGGCGCCCGCACGGTTTGATGGTGTCGGCGACGCGATGGAATGAGTTCGTTTCGGTTCCGAACCGAGCGTTGGAAAAATGGCCCAGTAATGGCCCAGACAAATTCTTTGGAATCCAAAATAGCCACGTAAACCATTGCTAAGCAATGGC
>JANNEY010000189.1:0-5145 GCA_031379235.1 Opitutaceae bacterium
TTATTTTGTGTTGGGCGGGGGCCCCGACCCCCGCGGGGTTTGGAGCGTTTCCGCATTCGCACCGGACGGGGGGTGCGGCGACCCCGCCCTACACCTGCGCAAACCACCCGATCACTCCACCACTTCGAGCGCAAACGGCACGAACACTTCGCTGCCACCCAGATTCACCTGCGCCCAGATCGCGTAGTGGCCGGCGCGCGGAATCGTGAGTTTGAAACTCAGGGCCGGATTATTCGCGTCAGGTTTTTTTAGAAGGTCGGCCTCGACCGGGTGCAAATGGGCGAAGCCGCTGCGCGTCGCGTCGAACGCCACGAGGTGTGCGTAGGCGCCCATCACGGGTTCGAGCCCAACGCTGCCGCCATCCGACCGGACCACGGAAAAGCGCAATTCGACCGGCTGGCCGGCGCGGGCGGGAAGTGCGGCGGGCGTCAGCGTAAACCCGAATCCCGTGCGGCCATTTTCGATCGGGCCGGGCGTTGGTCCAGTTGCCGCCGCCACTTCTAGATCGACACTCGCGTAGAGCCCACGCGCGGTCGCCGCCGGCGTGAAATCGCCAAACACGCGGTAGGTTCCGCTCCGGTGCGGGGTGAACGCAAAACTCCACGCGCCCGCCTCGCCGGTCGGTTCGGGGTGGACGTGCTGGTAATCCTGCAACGTCGGATCGACGATCAAGAGATGCAGGCGGCGCGTGTGCGTCTCCAGCAAGTCCGCGGCCGCGATCGCTTTGCCCCCGGCGGTTTTGAGCGTGAGGGTCGCGCGCGTTGCCCGACCCGCCGCGGAGGGAAACGCGGTCGTGAGCACCATCAGCACCGGTGACTTCGCCGCCACCACGGGGATGAACTGCGGATTGAGCGGATCGCAGAACTCGATCGCGTTGCCCGCGCGCGGATCGACGCGAAAATCCATGTGGCTGAGATTCGTGCCCGTGGGCAGCAGCCGCAGCGCCACAAACACCGCGATCGCGCCGGCGGTGATCCAGGCGAACTGCCGCCGCTCTGCAGGCGCGAAGCTCATCCGCGTTTCATCTTCGCAACGAATTCGGCCGGCTCCCACAGGCTGCCGTCGGCGCGGTGCGCGATCTTGCCGTCGGCGTTGATGAGCAGGGTCGTGAGCGTGTGCTTGATCAGGCCGCCCTCGAACTCGGCGATCACGCCGAACTGCGTCAGCAGATCCTTGATCGCGTTTTCCGGCCCGGTGAGGAACGAGAAATTCGTAGTGTCGATACCGCGCACGTCGGCGTATTCCTTGAGCACGCCCGGCGTGTCAAAGGTCGGGTCGAGCGTGATGGAGATGAGTTCGACATTCGGCACCGCCGCCTCGCGCGCGAGCCGCTGCACGCCCAGCATTTTGATCGTGGCGGCCGGGCACATGGTCGCGATCGGGCAGCGCGTGAAAATGAAATTGATCATGATCTGTTTGCCGCGGAAGCGGGCGCTCTGGACGACGCGGCCACTCTGATCGTAGAGCGCGAAGTCGGGCACGGTCTCGCCAATCTCGCGGTAGGCATTCTTGCCGCGGGTGTGCGTTTCCTGCCGGAGCTGAAGCGCGCCGGCGGCAACGGCGTCGGCCACGGCCTTGTCGGCCGGCCAGATTTTCTCAAGGCGCAGCTCGCCATCGGGCGGCGAGACCATTTCGGCCCGGATTTTTTGGCCGGGTTTGGCCAGCGCGGCGTCGCCGGCGGAGACGTTGAACTCCATCGTCATCGCCGGCATGTAGCCCTTGATCTCGTCGTGCTGCACGATGAGGACGTTGCGCGCGGCCTCCACCTTCACGATTTCACCGGTGAGCGGGTAGCGCTCTTCCTTGGGCTTGTCTGTTTTCGCCGCGGGAGTGGAAACGGTTTTCGTTTCGGCCACCGCCGCGGTCGCGCTCAAGTTCGCCGGCTTGGAGCAACCCGCCAGCAGCAGGAGCTGGCCACAAAAAAGCGCAAGAGGCGCAAAAACCAGCCGGTTCTTTTTTGCGCCTTCTGCGCCTTTTTGCGGCCAAGTCCCATTAGCGTTCATGCTGCAAGGGATTCGCCGGAGGAAAACTTTGTCAAAGGGTTTGCGGCAACCAGCATCGCGCCTTCTGATCCGCGTTCGCTCTACTCATGGCCACCGCTGCACACTCCCGACGCACCACGACGCACCAGCCGGCGCTCGCGCTCTTTGCGGCCGCGGGCAGCGTTTGGGTGTTCGTGCTGGTGACGCTCGGCGCCTTCACGACGAGCATCGGCGCCGGCATGGCGTTTCCGGACTGGCCGCTCTCGAACGGCTCGATCAACCCGCACGGTTGGCTGACCGACGTCGCGAAATTTGCCGAGCACTCCCACCGCCTGACCGGAATGATGATGGGCCTCATCGCCATCGGGCTCGCGGTTTGGCTCTGGTTCCGTGAAGGCCGGGCGTGGGTGCGGCAACTCGGGCTGTGGGCGCTCGGCATTGTCATTTTGCAGGGCATCATCGGCGGCCAGCGCGTGACGCTGAACGCCATCGAGGTGCCGGGCTTTCACATGTCGCTCGGCGAAATGCTCCGCATCCCGCACGGCATCCTCGCGCAACTCTACGTGTGTCTCCTCATCGCGATCGCCGTGGCGCTATCTCGCACCTGGATCGAGCGGTCGGCGCCCGTGAGCCCACGCGTGCGGCGGATCGGGGTGATTTGCACGGGGCTCGTGCTGGTGCAGCTCGTGATCGCAGCGACGATGCGGCACAACGGCGCCGGCCTCGCGATCTACAGCTTCCCCTACTCCACGCCCGATGGGCACTGGCTGCCGGCCCAGTGGAATTTTCCGGTGGCGATTCACTTCACGCACCGCGCCATGGCCCTCGTGCTCGCCGTCGCGCTGACAATTTTCGCGTGGGCGGTGCGCCGCGATCGCGCGGCGACACTTGCCATGCGCGCCGCCGCTTCGGCGCTCATTACCTTGCTCGTGCTGCAAATCCTCCTCGGTGCGCTGATCGTGCTCGGCGGGCGGCAGCCGGACGCGACCACGGCCCATGTTGTCGTGGGTGCGCTGACGCTTGCCGTGACCTTTTGGCTGACGTGGACGGCGCACCGCGACATGATTGAGGGCGCCACGCCGCTCGCCACGCCCACGCGCGCATGACCACCGAGAACGCCACGGGCGCGACGTTTCGCGACTACCTTGAACTAACGAAGCCACGGCTGAGCATGCTGTCCGTCATCACGACGCTGGTTGGCTACTTCGCGACGCGCCCGGCATCGAATCCCACCAAGCTCACGCTCCTCCTCGTCGGCACCTCGCTCGCCGCCGGCGGCGTGGCCGCGCTCAACCAGTGGTTGGAGCACGAGACGGATGCGCAGATGAAGCGCACGGCGGACCGGCCGATCCCCGCGGGCAAAGTGGCGACGGGTTCCGCCTTCGTGCTCGGCTGTCTGATGTGTGCGCTGGCGCTGTTCCTTCTCTTCGCCTGGGTGGATCGGCTGGCGGCGCTGTTTACGCTGGCGACGATCGTCTCTTATCTCGGCTGGTATACGCCGGCGAAGCGCCGCTCGATCTGGAGCACGGAGATTGGCGCGATCGCCGGGGCGTTTCCGCCGCTGATTGGCTGGTGCGCCGGCGAAGGCCGAGTAACGGCGCTGGGCTGGATTCTCTTCGCGATTCTATTTTTCTGGCAGATCCCACACTTCATGGCGATCGCGTGGACTTACCGGCGCGATTATTCGGCGGTGCATTTCCCGATGCTGCCGGTGCGCGATGAAGCGGGCGGACGGGTCGCCGTCTGGGCGCTCGTGAACTCCGTCGCTCTGCTCGTCGTCACGCTGCTGCCCGTCGCACTTGGACTCGCGAGCAAGGCCTACGGCATCGCCGCGGCGCTCATCAGCGCGTGGTTTGTCTGGCGCGCGATCGTGTTTCTGCGGGCGGACACGCGGGACGCGATGGCCCGGAAACTCTTCTTCGCTTCCATTATCTTCCTGCCGCTCGTGCTCGGGGCACTCGTAGCCGACCGACTGCTCGTCTCATGACCGTCCAAGATATTCCCCCGCTGAACGCCGCTCTGAACGGTCTCGCAACCCTGCTCATCTCGGCGGGCTTCGTGTTCATCAAGAGCGGCCGCAAGCACGCGCACCGGCGCGCGATGCTCAGCGCCGGCGTGGTGTCGGCGGTGTTTCTCGTCGGCTACGTGACGCACAAGATTCTCGTGCGCGGTGTGCACACCAAGTTTGGCGGTGAAGGCGCGATTGCGACCTTCTACTACGCGATGCTCTTCTCGCACATCGTGCTCGCCATCGCGATCGCGTGGCTCGTGCCGCGGACATTTCTGTTCGCGATTCGCGGCGACTTCGAGCGGCACCGGCGCTGGGCGCGGTGGACGTTTCCCATCTGGTATTACGTGAGCGTGACGGGCGTGCTCGTTTATTTCTTCCTCTACCAGTGGTGGCCGGCGGTGAAGTGAGGCCACAAAAAAGCCGGGCTTGGCCGCCCGGCTAAATTATCATGGGGAGCGCGTCACCCTGATCACTTCACCGTCAGCGTGCCCTTCATGAGCGCGTAGTGACCGGGGAAGGAACAGATAAAGGCGTAGGTCCCAGCAGCGGGAGCCTTGAAGAGAACTTCGGCTTCCTTTTTCGGCCCGAGCACGGGCGTCGCGGCGATGACGTCGCCCTTCTTCGCCGCGGGGACGTAGTCGGTGTCCTTCGCGGTCATCGCGGCCGTGGCAAAGGCCGTCACATCGACGCCTGCCTTGAGCAGCACCCAATTGTGCCCCATGGCTTCTTTCGGCAGCGTGCCGACATTCTTGAAAACAATCTTCAGATCTTCGCCGGCCTTGGCGTCGATATTGGCGAGACTGAATTTCATTTGGTCGTTCGCCGTGATTTCAATCACGCGCGGGGCGGCCAGCGCAGGCGCGACTCCGGCGGTCAAGCCGGCGGC
Source organism: Opitutaceae bacterium (assembly GCA_031379235.1). Taxonomy (GTDB): domain Bacteria; phylum Verrucomicrobiota; class Verrucomicrobiia; order Opitutales; family Opitutaceae; genus ER46. Next base: position 4,880 of record JANNEY010000189.1, read on the forward strand.
CAGCGCAACGAGGAAAGAGAAGGAGAAGAAGCGGTTTTTCATAGCGGCAAAAACGTGATTGCCCACCGCTGGACATGCAAACCCGAAGCGCAGTTCCCTCGGGCGCGGCGGCCGTGCGCACCCGCCCCTCGTCCGCTCGGCCGCCGCTTCCCGCGCCGTGCGACACGGTCCGCTAATGCGCTCTGCTGGGAAATTAATAATCGCCCTCCACGCGCCGCGAAGAGGCCAAGCGATCATAAATCCCCGGATTATGGCTTGAAATGCAA
>JANNEY010000276.1:0-18776 GCA_031379235.1 Opitutaceae bacterium
GGTGGGGCGGGGGGGGGGGGGGGGGCCCGGCCCCGCGTGGTTGGCCCGACGGGCCACCCGGGGCGGGGGCGCAGCCCCGCCGCTACGAATCGCCCGCATCCGCCTGCGCCAGGCTTTGGCGCGACCAGAGCGGGCTCCTGCAAAAGTCAGGCGGCGTTGGGTTGTCATGGACGTCAGGCTTCGAGCCGCACTTTTGGGTTCATCCACGCCTGCACGATGTCGACGAGGAGGTTCAGCGCCATGATCAGGGCGGCGTAGAGAATCACGGTGCCGAGGACCAAGGTGTAGTCGCGATTGAAGGCGCTGTTCACGAACTCGCGGCCGATGCCGGGAATCTGAAAAATCGTCTCGATCACGAATGAGCCGGTGAGAATACCCGCGACCGCCGGACCGAGATACGAGATCACCGGGAGCAGGCCGCCGCGCATTGCGTGCCGCGTGACGACGCGAAACTCCGAGGCCCCCTTCGCGCGCGCCGTGCGGATGAAGTCCTGGTTCAGCACCTCCAGCATGCCGCCGCGGGTGAGCCGCGAGATCGGGGCGGCGTAGGCGAGGCCGAGGACGATGGACGGCAGCACGCGGTCGATGGGGCCATACCAGCCCGAGGCGTTGACCCAGCCGAGGTAGATGGCGAAGAACAGCACCAGCAACGGCCCGACCACGAACGTCGGAATCGAAATGCCCGCCATGCCAAAGGTGGACGCGGTGTAGTCTACCCACGTGTTGCGCCGGACGGCCGCCAATGTGCCGAGCGTGATGCCGAGGCCGAGTGCGAGACTGAGGGAGAGCGCCCCGAGTTCGGCGGAGACGGGCACTTTGTCGGCTATGATTTCGTTGACCGTGCGATTCGGGTATTTGAACGACGGGCCGAGGTCCCCGCGCGCGAGGCTGCCGAGGTAGTCGAGGTATTGCTGCCAGAGCGGCTTGTTCAGGCCGTAATGCGCCTCGAGGTTGCGGAGGATTTCCGGCGTCACGGCTTTCTCAGCCGTGAACGGCCCGCCGGGCACGAAGCGGATCATGAAGAACGTCGCGGTGATGACGAGAAACAGCGCGAGCAGTGACTGGAGGAAGCGCGACGTGATGAAGCGGAGCATTGCGAGCTAGGAGGCGGGAGAGAGCGGAGGTTGGAGGCGGGAGGGCGAGTGGCAATGCTTGGTTCGGACGTGTGTCGGCTTGCGCCAAGACTACGGCAGCAGGTCGGCGTATTTCCAAGGGTAGTTGTCGATGGGGGTAGTGTAATAGCCCTTGAGTTTCGGGCTTTGGAGGCGCGCGCGCGTGTAGAAAAAGATCGGCAGCACGGGCAATTCGTCCACGAGGATTTTTTCCATCTGCTGGTAGATTTCGTAACGCGACTCGGTGGACTTGGCGCCTAGCGCGGAGGCGAGCAGGCGGTCATACTCGGCGTGGCTCCAGTTGGTGTCGTTGTTGCCACCGTCGGTGATCCAGAGATCGAGGAAGGTGTGCGGGTCCACGTAGTCGGCGATCCAGCCGGCGCGACAGAGTTGGTAGTTTTTCGAGTGCTGCGCGTCCATGTAGACCTTCCATTCCTGATTGTGGAGGGTGATGTCGATGCCGAGGTTTTTGCGCCACATCTGCTGGATGGCCTCGGCGATGATGCGGTGTTTCTCGAGGGTGTTGTAGAGCAGCTCCACTTTGGGGAATCCTTTGCCTTCGGGATAGCCGGCCTCGGCGAGGAGGCGCTTCGCCTCGGCAAGGTCGCCTTTGATGGTGTGGCGGCTCTGGAAGCCGATGAGGTTGGGCGGAGTGAAGTCGTAGGCGGGCAGTTCCTCGGCGAGCGTAACCTTTCTCACAAGCGTCTCGCGGTCGATCGCGAGGGCGAGCGCGCGGCGGACGCGGACATCGTCAAAGGGTTTTCGCTTCACGTTGAAGCGATAGAAATAGATCCCGTTGTAAGGGTCCACGCGCACCGACTCGGGCTGGTCGCGACGGTAAACCGCGAGCTTGCCGAGCGGCAATTCGTAGGTGGCGTGGAGCTGGCCGGTGCGAAACATCCGCTCCTCGGTCTCGGCGAGCTCGACCGCGTGCAAGTGGATCTCGTCAATCTTCACGGCCGCCCGGTCCCAGTAGGTGGGGGAGCGCACGGCGACGATTTTCTGGTTGGGGCGCCACTCCTTGAGCACGTAGGGGCCGTTGCCGACAAAGCTCTCCGGGCGCGTCCATCGCGTGCCCTTGCGGGCGAGGGCGCCGAATTTTTTCAGCGTTGGGATATGGAGCGGAAACCACGCGTAGTGGTTCATCGAATGGAGAAGAAACGGCGTGGGTTGGCGCAGCGTGACGCGAAGGGTGCGCGGATCGAGGGCTTGGAAACCAGTCTGGGAAAAATCGGTGAGCTTGCCCTTGTTGAAGTCCTCGGCACCGGTGACGTGCCAGAGCATGTAGGAATACTCGGAGGCGATCGCCGGCGTGAGGATGCGCTGGTAGCTCTGCACAAAGTCAGCGGCCGTGACCGCATCGCCGTTGGACCACTTGGCGTCGGCGCGGAGGTGGAACGTGTAGGTGAGCCCGTCGGGCGAGATGTCCCATTTCTCCGCGACTCCCGGGATAATATTAAGCTGCGGATCCTCGCTGATGAGCCCCTCGAAGAAGGTGAGGGCGAGACGGTGCTCAGGCATACCCGTGACGACCTGGAAATCGAGCTCCTGCGGCTCGGCGCCGTTGCCGATGTGCAGGATTTTTTTCGAAGACTCCGCTTGGGACGTGTTGGCGGGAGATTTTGATTTGCCGCAACCGGTGGCGAGGAGACAGGTGCACAAAAGGGCGGCGACAAGGAGGCGGGAGCGATTGGGCATGAGGGAAAAGAACGACCCCGGAGCGCGGGCGCAAGCGCGAGGGGCAGTGACGCGCGCACCTCCGTTTCTTGCATTGGGTAGGGGCGCGCCTTGTGCGCGCCTTGGCCTGCCGGGCGCGCACGAGGCGCGGCCCCTACGAAATCCAGTCGGGACGGCGAGATTCGCCAGAAACTGAGATGCGCCCGGCGGTGACCGTTTTTTGGAAACAGGTTTGCCGTCGCACGCGGACCGGGTTGATTGGGCAGGATGGCTGGCGAGTTAAACTGTGGCGCGCGTTGGGCTCCGATTTTGGCTGTGGCGATGGCAGCGGGCTCCGTGATGTTTACGGCGGGATGTCAATCGCGGTCCTGGAACTGCGGTGCCGGAGTTGCGCAGCTCCAGCCTTTGGTGACGCTCGAATCGGTTACGTCCACCAAAGACTCCCTTTCTTGGGGTTATCCTTATTTTCGATTCCCGCTCCCGTCGTTTCCGTTTGAGATGCAGCGCGCCGGAATCGCTGGCGAGGTAATCGTGCGGGCCAATGTAGGCGTCGATGGGGTCGTGCAAGCTGCCTCAATTGTGCGTAGCACGCAGCGCGAGTTTGAAGAGGTGGCGCTTCTTGGTGTGCAGCGTTGGCGTTTCGTCGAATACGCTCCTCTGGGTGCGCCGGCACACCAAAGCTACACGGTCGATTGTGTGATCGTGTTCGGGTTCGACGAAAGCTGAAAGCCGGCTCGATCTAAGGCGCCGCGCTACTTCTTCGCGCCCTTCAGCATCGCGTCGCGCTTCGCCTTAAACTCGTTGCCGGGCTTCCATTCCGGCCACTGGTCGCCGTCGGCGATGGTGGCGCCGAGCTCGATGAGGAACTTCACGTCCTCTAGGGCGCCGGAGAAATCCCAGTTGGGTTTCATCTCGTCGGAGACCTTGTGGTAGTCGTTTGTCGTGTAGTCGTCGTCGAGGCTGCCGCCGTAGCCGGCCGGGCGGCCGATGATGTCCTTGCCAAATTTGCTGTAGAACGCGGGCACGCCCTGCTTCGCGAACTCGAAGTGGTCGGAGCGATAGAAGTAGCCTTTTTCCGGCAGGGTGTCGGGCACGACCACGCGGCCGCTGCGGGCGAGGATCGCGGTGGCGACGTCGTCGATGGTCGAGTTGCCGTGGCCAATGATCTCGAGGTCGCGTGACGGGCCGAAGACCTGGATGCGATCCATGTTGAGGTTGGCGAGCGTGCGCGCGAGCGGGTAGAGCGGGTGCTCGGCGTAGTATTTCGCGCCGAGGAGGCCGCGCTCCTCGCCGGTCACCGCGAGAAACAGGATGGAACGGCGCGGCGCGGGCTTCCGGGCGGCGAGCCCCGCGGCGATTTCGACGAGGGCGGCCGTGCCGGTGGCGTTGTCGAAGGCGCCGTTAAAAATCTGGTCGCCCTTGAGCTTCGCATCGCGCCCGAGGTGATCCCAGTGCGCGGTGTAGATCACGTGTTCAGCGCGGTGCGCGGCGTCGGCGCCCTCGAGGCGGGCGACGACGTTGCGCGAGGTGATGTCGCGGAGCTTGTTTTCCACCGCGAAGCTCGCGCGGGTGGCAAGCGTGACGGGGCGGAACGCGCGGTCGTTGGCCGCGGACTTCAGTTTGTCGTAGTCTTGTCCCGCGGCGGTGAAAAGTCGGCGCGCAAAATCCACCGTCATCCAGCCCTGCACGCCGACGGGCTGCTTCGTGCCGGGCGGGTGCCGTAGATCAAACTCCTCCTGGCCCCAGCGGCTGCCGAGCACGGCAAACGGATAACCGGCCGGGCCCGTCTCATGGACGATGATGCACGCGGCGGCGCCGACGCGCGCGGCTTGCTCGTATTTGTAGTCCCAGCGGCCGTAGTAGGTCATCGCCTTGCCCTTGAACATCGCGGGATCGAGCTGGCCGCGATTTTTCGGATCGATCTGCGGCGGATCGTTGACGAGGACGACGATGGTTTTGCCGCGCACATCGACGCCCTTGAAATCGTCCCAGCGGTATTCGGGCGCGACGGCGCCGTAGCCGCAGAAGACAACCTCGGTGTTGGAAAAATCGAGCTTGGCCTCGGTGCGCTGCGTGCGCGCGACATACTCCGTGATCGGCTGGGGTGTGAGTGTCGCCCCGCCGGCGGCAAACGTCGTCCGCATCGTGGTCGTGATGCCGACCATCGGCACAGCCTGCACAAACGTGCCGTCGGGATTACCGGGCTTCAGGCCGAGCGCACGAAATTCGCGCTCAAGGTAGGCGACGGTCTTGTCCTCGCCCGCGGAGCCGGGGGCGCGGCCCTCGAACTCGTCGGAGGAGAGCGTGGCTGTGCGAGCCTTGATGCTCGCGGCGGAGATCGCGGATTCGGCGGCGCCGAGCGCGGAGATGCCGGCCAGCGCGAAGAGAAAGGCGAAGGGGAAACGCATGGGCGGGAGCGTTGCGGTCGGGCGCGAAATGGCAATCGCGGGAAGGCGGGGCGAAACTATTGGGCTTCACGCAAAGAAGTGATGCGGTTCGGGAGTAAGGCAGGTCTCTGACTCGCCATTGGTGCGAATACTCAAAGCGCGAAAGGGCGGGTCAGAGACCCGGCCTACTTTCAAACCGTGGCGAACTTATCTTTTGGCAATCTTCACTATTTCGTTTCCAGAAAAACCTGCTGATAGCACCGCGACCAGAGCCCGTCCTCTTGCCAGCCCAGCACCCGCGGGGACATGAGCCAGATCTTGGTGTTAAAATAGAGCGGAGTGAGCGGGACTTGGTCGAGGAGCCGGTTCTCGGCGAGGCGCAGGGCGGCGGTGCGGGCGGCGGGATCGCTAAGCGGCGCGGCTTGGGTGAGCGCGGTGTCGAAGGTGGGGTCGTTCCAGTGCGGATAATTTTCCGGCGCGCTCGTGGCGAAATCGCCGAGGATGTCGGCGGCGTCGGCCACGTCGGGAATCTGCATGATGAACCCAATGTCGTAGTCGCCGGTCGCGAGTGAACTCAGATGCACGCCGCCCTCGCGCGTGATGATCGCGACGTCGAGGCCGAGGTGCTGGCGCCACATCGATTGAATCGCTTCGAGCGTGGCGACCTGCGACTTCGACCACGCGGCGACTTCGAGGCGGGGGAAATTTTTCCCGCCGGGAAATCCGGCGGTGGCGAGGAGCTCGCGCGCCGCGGCGGGATCGTGGCGATGGGCGGAGGCGGGCGCGGGGCTGGCGTCGAGCGCGGCGGGGATGAGGCGGCTCGCGGCTGTTTGCTGGCCGCGCAGCACGCGCGCCGCGATTTGATCGCGGTCGATGGCGAGCGCGAGGGCGCGGCGGACGCGCACGTCGGAGAGCGGCGGGCGCGTGGTGTTGAACGCGAGGTAGCGCGTCTCGATCATTGGGGCGCGGTGCAACTCGGCGGGGCGATCCTTGGCGTAGACCTCCACCTTGCTCGACGGGACCGACATGGTGGCGTCGAGCTGGCCGGCGCGGTAGGCGCGCTCCTCGCTGTCGCCGTCGTCGAAGAGCAGGAAATGGATTTCACCGAGGCGCACGCCGGCCGCACCGTGCCACGACGGGTTTTTTTTCACGACGAGGCGCTGGTGGGCGCGCCACTCCGCGAGCGTGAACGGGCCGTTGCCGACAAAATTTTCCGGGCGTGCCCAGGTGCGGCCGTGTTTCGCGATCACATCGGCGCGGACGGGAAGCCACGGACCGCTGGCGACGTAGTGCGGAAACCGCGGCGTCGGCTGCGCGAGGGTGATGACGAGCGTGAGCGCATCGGTGGCGCGGAAACCGACGGCGGAAAAATCCGTGAGCGTGCCGGTGACGAAGGCGCGCGCGTTTTTCACCGGATAAAACACATTCGCCTTGGGCGCGGCGGTGGCGGGTGTGAGCAGCCGCCGATACGCCTCGACGAAGTGCGTGGCGGTCACCGTCGCGCCGTCGCTCCACTTCGCCTCGGCTCGCAGGTGAAACGTGTAGACGAGCCCGTCGGCCGAGACCTCGAAGCGCGTAGCGACACCGGGCGTCGGTTCGCCGCCGTTGGGACCGGGGATCAGCAGTCCCTCCAGCAGCGTGCGCTCGACGGCGAATTCGTCGGGCAGCGTCGTCAGCGCGGGATCGAGCGAGCCGGGTTCGTTGCGCTGGGAGAGGCGGAGCGTTTGCGATTCGTGCGCGGAGGCGGGAGCGCGTTTCGTGCAGCTGGCAGAAAGGACCGCCAGGAGGCACGCCAACGTGCAGAAAAGGACGGAGCTTCGGCGGGCTTTCATCAGATGCGCTCGTGAGCTGGTGCGGGCGCCGCCGCCCGCTAACTATTTTTCCAGCCAGACGCGCGTGTAGTCGAGGTTGTCGAGGGGCGAGGGCTGCCAGCCCTTGACGACGGGTTGGAGAAGATAGACGTGAGTGTTGAAGTAGAGCGGCGCGAAGGGAGCGGCTTCGAGCATCAGCACCTCGGCTTTTTGCAGGAGCGCGGCGCGCGCGTTGGGCTCGAGGGTTTTCGCCGCCTGCGCGAGAAGCGCGTCGTAGTCGGCGCTTTTCCAGCCGCTGTGATTATTGCCGCTGTCGCTGAGCAGCATGTCGAGGAACGTGGTGGCGTCGAAATAATCGCCGATCCAATCGCTCAGGAGGACCTGGAAATTGCCGGCACGGCGTTCGGCGTAGATGACCTTTTGCTCCTGCTGGAACACGCGGACCTCGAGGCCGAGGTTGCGGCGCCAGAATTCCTGCACGGCTTCGCCCACGATCGGACCGGCGCCCTTGGTGGGAATGAGGAGGTCGAGCGGCGGGAGCTTGCGGTCCGCGGTGTAGCCGGCGTCGCGCAGCAGCTGGCGGGCGGTGGGGAGATCCGTGAGCGGCCAGGGCGGGGCCTGGTAGTCGGTGAGGCCGGGCGCGACAAACGTGGCCGCGGGTTTTTGCCCTGCGAGGAGGACTTTCTCGGCGAGTGCCGTTCGGTCGATGGCGAGTGACAGTGCTCGGCGCACACGCGGATCGTCGAACGGGGGGCGGCGGGTGTTGAACCGGAGAAAGTAGGTGTTGAAGTAGGGATCGGTGCGCAGGAGCGGCGACTGGTTGCTCCGATAGGTGGCAACCTTGCTGACGGGCAGCTGATCGGTGGCGTGGAGCTGGCCGGAGCGAAAAGCGCGCTCCTGCGTTTCGGCGCTGTCCATCGGGAAAAACTCGATGGCGTTGAGCCGGACCTTGGCGGCGTTCCAAAACGTAGGCGATTTCTCGACGCGGACACGCTGTCCGGAAATCCATTCCTTCAGCACGAATGGCCCGCTGGTCACCATATTTTTCGGGCGGGTCCACGCCGTCCCGCGGCGGTAGGCGTCACCTACGGCCGCGATGCTGCGGACGTGCAAGGGCGACCACACGGACTGATCCAGCACACTGAGGAAATACGGCATGGGGCGCTCCAGCGTTACCCGGAGCGTGTGGGGATCGGGTGCGGCCAGGCCAACGCTGGAGAAATTGGCGCCCGACTTGTGAAAAGCCTCGGCGCCTTTGATGCAGTAGAACTGGTAGGCGTTGTCAGACGCGAGCGACGGCGTGAGCACCCGCTGCCAGGTGGTGATGCAATCCTGGGCGGTGATGGTTTCGCCGTTGGACCAACGGGCATTGGGCCGGAGGTGAAAGGTGTAGATGAGGCCGTCGGGTGAGAGGTCCCAGCTTTCCGCGAGTGCAGGCAGCGGGCGCTGCGTCACTTCATCGAGGCGGACGAGACGTTCGAAGAGAGCGGAGAAAATTTTTGCCTCGGCAATCCCGGTGACGACCTGCGGATCCAGGTCAGGCGGATCGACGTCGATGGCGCGGAGGAGCGTTTGCTCGCGGGTGGCGCGGTCGACGGGAGTCTCGCGCTTGGCGCAGCCGGCGGTCGCGACGAGAACCGCGACGAGGCCGCAGGCGATGGCGCCGAAGCGGCGGTGATGGAACGGGAGATTCGTGGCCATTAGAGTTTGGCGATGAGGGCGACGGCGTGGGCGGCGATGGCGAGACCGCGGCCGATGTCGTCGACGCCTTCGTTGGTCGTGGCCTTGAGGCCGATGTTAGCGACGGGCAGGTGGGTGGACTTGGCGAGCGCGGTTTTCATCGCGGCGAGGTGCGGATAGATTTTCGGTTTCTCGGCAACAAGGGTGGCATCGATGTTACCGATCGCGAAACCGCGTTTACTGAGTTCGCCGCACACGCGGGCAAGGAGCACCTGCGAGTCGATGTTCTTGTAGGCCGGATCGGTGTTCGGAAAGAAATGGCCGATATCGGGCAGACCCGCCGCCCCGAGGAGCGCATCGCAGATCGCGTGGGTGAGGCAGTCGGCGTCGCTGTGGCCGTCGAGGCCGAAGTCGGTGTCGAACTTTACGCCCCCAAGCACCAGCGGCCGGCCCGCCACGATGCGGTGGATGTCGTAGCCGTGGCCGATGCGGAAATTCATGGGGACAGGTTGCCCACGGAACACCCGGAAGGCACGGAAAAGAAAACGCTCACGCTTCGGCTCGGCCGCCGGCGGTGCGGGCGAGCAAGAAGTCCAAGTAAGCGAGATCGGCGGCCGTGGTGAGCTTGGGGTTCGGGTGGGTGTTTTCGAGGAGCGCGATCGGGTGATCGAGTTGCTCGACGGCTTGGGCGTCGTCCGTGATGTGGAGGCCTTTTTTCGCCACCCGCGCGTAGGCCCGCGTGATGAGTTCGCGCGAAAAAACCTGCGGGGTTTCCATCGCCCAAAGGCGATCACGATTGAGGGTGCGGAGGCGGCCGCCGCTCCGGTGCTTCTTGATGGTGTCGGTCACGCGGTGCGCGAGCACGACGGCGTGTTCGCGGCGGACGATTTTGTGCAGCGCGACGAGTTGCTCCGGGCGGATCAGCGGGCGGGCGCAGTCATGGATGAAAACGTGCTCGATATCCGCGGGCAGCGCGGCGAGCGCGTGTTGCACGGAGTCCTGGCGCTCGCGTCCGCCCTGCACGAGCACGCAGGGGGTCGGCGCGTAGGCGGAGAGCTCCATCATCTGCCGTTGGTCGCGGTAAACCACGACATAGAGATCGGCGATGGCGCTGATCATGAACGCCGCGGCCGAGTGGGCGAAGACCGGGCGGCCGGCGAGCGGCGCGAGCACTTTGTCGGCGACGGCCCCGCCCATGCGTGAGCCGCTGCCGGCGGCGAGGAGAATAGCGGCGGTGCGGCTCATGGGGTGGAAAAGTTGAGAGCTGAGAGCTGAGAGTTGAGAGTTGAGAGCTGAGAGCCAGAAAATCAGGCAGTCGCAAGTTCCGCGAGGATCGCGCGCGCGGCGGCGGCGGGATCGGGGGCTTTGAAAATCGGGCGGCCGACGACGATGTAGGTCGCGCCGGCGCGGGCGGCTTCGGTGGGCGTCATGATGCGCGTCTGGTCGTCAGCCTTGGCGTCTCGCGGGCGGATGCCGGGGGTGACAAGCGCGACGCCGGGCGGTAGCGCGGCGCGCAGCGGAACGATCTCAAGCGGAGAGCAGACGAGTCCGCGCAGGCCCGAATCGGCGGCAAGGCGACCGAGGCGGACGACTTGGTTCTCCGGTGGATCGGCCGGGCCAGTTTCCGCGAGGCCGGCGGCGCTCATCGAGGTGAGCACGGTCACGCCGAGCAGGAGGAGATCAGGCTTGTGCTGTTGCTGCGCCTTCACGGCCCACGACATCATCTCGCGCCCGCCGCAGGTGTGCAGCGTAAGCATGCCAATCGGTAACTTGGCGCAGGACTCTACGGCCTTAGCGACGGTGTTGGGGATGTCATGCAGCTTGAGGTCGAGGAAGACGCTAAAACCCATCCCGGCGATCTCGCGCACGCAGTCGGGGCCGCAGGCGGTGAACATCTCGAGTCCGACCTTTACCCAGCGGACCGTGCCCTGCAGCGAGCGCAAGGTGGGCGCGACTTCGCGCGGAGATTGAGCGTCGAGGACGAGGATCAGGTCGCAGGGCATCGGAGGGAAACCACTAATGAACATTCAGGGGCACTAATGAAGGCAAAACGTCTGAACAGGAAGGCCGGGGAGAGCGGGAAGAAAACGAGCTTCTCTTCCCGGCCTTCCCGGCCTTCCTGTTTCCAATCCCGCGTGACTGCTCTTTCGATCTTCGCTCCCGCCAAGCTCAATCTCTTCCTTGCCGTCACGGGTCGACGGGCGGATGGGTTTCATGATCTTGTGTCGGTCGCGGTGCCGCTCGATTTCGGCGACACGCTGCGCGCGGAGGCGGGCGAGGGCGTGAAGCCGGGTGATTTTTCACTGGCCTGCGATGATGCCATGGTGCCGTGCGATGCGACCAACCTCGTGCTGAAGGCGGCGACCGCCTTTGCGAAAGCCAGGGTGGGGAAGGGGGCACAGATTCCCGCGGCCAAGTTTTTTCTGGAGAAGCGCATCCCGATGGGCGCTGGCCTCGGCGGCGGGAGCAGCGATGCGGTTGCGGCGTTGCGTGCGCTCAATCAAATCGCCGGGCCCAAGGATGCGCTTGAACCCGCCGCGCTCGCGGCGCTGGCAGCGCAGATTGGGTCCGATTGTCCGCTGTTTTTGCACGGTGGTCCGGTGGTGATGCGGGGTCGGGGGGAGCGCATCGAGGCGCTGCCTGCGGCCGCCGCGCGACGGCTGAACGGTCGGCGCGTGCTCGTCTTCAAGCCCGGCTTCGGAATCGCGACGCCGTGGGCCTACGCGCAGCTCGCGGCGGCGGCGCCGGCGAGTTACTTGCCGGCGGCGGCGGCGGAGGCGCGGCTCGCCGCGTGGGTGGCGAACGTGGCGGCACCGGCGGAGGAGCTTCTTTTTAACAACATGGAACCGCCGGCCTTCGCGAAGTTTCTCGCGTTGCCGGTGCTGCGGGAGCAGTTGCAGGAAACATTTGGGTTACGACCGCGGATGAGCGGCAGCGGCAGTGCGTGCTTCGCGTTGCTGAGCGATGACACGGATGTGCCTGCCGTAACCGCCGTGATTCGGGCGGCGTGGGGGCCGTCCGCGTTTGTCGTCGAGGCGCGGGTGGCGTCCGGGGCATAACTGTAGATCCGAATTGACGCGCCTCGCTCGGGCCGCGTTATCGTCCGACGCCGGGCGCGAACCCCTACGCGATCGGCATCCTCGAACCGTTCATGGACTCCCGCGCGAAGACCGAAATCACTGTGGCAGGCATCGCCGCCTCGCAGGGGATCGCGTATGGGCAGATCTTTGTTTATGTGCAAAGCGATGTCGAGGTGCCGAGTTACCTCGTCCAACCGGAAAAACGAGTGGATGAAATGGCGCGTTTCGATCGCGCGTTGATCGTGACGCGCCAGCAAGTTTCTAAGATCAAGCACGAGGTGGAGAAGAACATCGGGCCGGCGGAGGCCGCGATCTTTGACGCGCACCTGATGGTGCTCGAAGACGAGGCCTTGATCGGCGAGACGATTCGGGAATTCGAGTCCACCGGCCGCAACATCGAGACTTGTTTCCAGAAAGTCTCGTCGCGCTATGTGCAGGCGTTTCTCGAAATCGACGACGAATACCTGCGTGAGCGCGCCGCCGATCTGCGTGATGTGACGCAGCGCGTGCTGCACAACCTGCTCGGGCAGGCGGAGAATTCGCTAAAGCGGCTCGCCGAAAAACGCCTCGTGATCGCGAGTGATATCTCGCCCTCGGAATCAGCCACCCTCGACCGGTCGTCGGTGCTGGCGCTCGTGATGGATTCGGGCAGCAAGACCAGCCACGCCGCGATCGTGGCGCGGTCGATGAAGATTCCGTCCGTGGTGGGCGTGCGCAACCTCACGAAACGCGTGACCAACGGGGACTGGGCCATCGTCGATGGCTACGATGGGGTCGTGATCCTGAACCCGTCGGAGAGCACGCTCTTCCGTTACGGAAAAATCCAGGAGCGGAAGAACTCGTTTGAAGCGCGCTTGCTCCAGGCCAATGAGCAACCGGCCATCACGCTCGATGGGGTGCCGGTATCGCTGATGGCCAACATCGAGAAAGCCGACGAGGTCGCGAAAGTGCGGAGCTACCGTGCGGATGGGGTCGGGCTTTATCGCACCGAATTTCTATTTCTGAGCGCGGCGCGCATTCCGTCCGAGGAGGAGCAGTTCGTCGCCTATAAGGCCGTGGTCGAGGCGATGGCGCCGCAACCGGTCGTAATTCGCACGCTCGATCTCGGGGGCGACAAACCGATGGCGGGGCACGCCGATCTTTTCCCGAAGGAGAACAATCCCTTCATGGGTTTCCGCGCGATTCGGTTTTGCCTCGAGCACCCGGAAATATTCAAGGATCAGCTCCGTGCCATCTTGCGGGCGAGTGCGTTTGGCCAAGTGCGCCTCATGTATCCCATGATTAGCGGGGTGGAGGAACTCGCGCGCGCGAATGCCGTGCTCGCTGAGTGCGTGGCCGAGTTGAAGGGCCGCCACGTGCCGTTCGACGCGACGCTGGCCATCGGCACGATGATCGAGATTCCCAGTGCGGCGGCGACGGCCGACCTGTTGGCGAAGCACTGCTCGTTCTTCAGTGTCGGCACCAACGACCTCATCCAATACCTGCTCGCCATCGATCGGGTGAATGACCGGATCGCGCACCTTTACGAGCCCACCCATCCGGCTGTCGTCCGCACGCTCCGCCAGATCGTGCACGAGGCCCATCTGCAAAAAATCCCGGTCAGCGTGTGCGGCGAGATGGCCGGCGATCCGGTGTTTGCACCGCTGCTGCTCGGTCTCGGGGTTGATTGCCTCAGCATGTCGCCGACGTGGTTGCCTTCAGTGCGCTACTTGGTTCGCGCGATGACGATGGCCGATGCGCGCGCACTCGCGGCTGAGGCTTTGACGCTGGGTTCGGCGAAGGAAATCCTCGCGCTCTGCGATGCGTTCTACCGCGCGCGGGTGAAGGCGGACTAGCGGTGCGACCGTTTGGGTAACCGCGCTGTCACATCTCTAAATTTGCGATTTCCATCCCGTCGCGTATGGAACTTACGTCAAAAGCATGAAATTCTCCTGCTCACCCCTGCGTCTGGGTATCTGGCTGATCAGCGCGGGCGTTTTGTTGGCCACGGCGGGTTGCGTTGGAATTTTTTTGCCGAAGCACAAGGTCCTGGTCGATGCGATTAGCGCGCCCGATATCGTCAAGCCGGTCGGAAAATCCTACCGGCTCATGGCAAAAAAAAACGACGCTGACCCAAGTGCGGGTGGATGTAAAAGTCGTCGAGGCCTGTCTCGATGCGGCCTTGCTTGGAACGGGGATGTTTAAGGCTCCACCCAACGTGGTGCCGGATCTTTTTATCGAGGTCGGCTATGGCACCGACATGGCCGGGCGCAGCGATCCTTCGGGTCGGGAAACATTTCTCCAGCTTTCGGCGCGCGACAATCCAGGCCGATTGCTCGATAAGGCCAACGGCGCCGAGCAATGGGATGTGCGTGTCGCGGTGCTGGGGCTCGCGGGTCGGGTCGAGGCCGCCATGCCTTTGCTCACCGCCGTGGCGGCCGCGCATCTCGCGACCAACACGCACATGGAGACGAAGATCGATATCCCGCAAAATGCGCCGATGATCAATTCGGTCCGCGAGACCGCGATCAAGACCCTCGAAGGCGGGACTCCGGTCCCGGATGCGACCGGGACCGCGGTGAAACCGAATGCCGCCGCTGCCGTCACGCCGGTAAGATAAACCGCGCGGTGTTGTCTAGTGCAGCGCGGCCGCGAGCTGATCGGCGGCGGCCTGCCAGGTCGGCAGCGGTCGTTCCGCCGCTTCGTGCGTCAGCTTGGTCGCGAGATCGTCGTCGGTGAGAATGCGGCGGAGCGCCGCTTTCCACGCGGCAGTGTCGTTGGTGGCGACGGGCAGGCAGCCCCCGCCGTCGGCGTTCTCACGGAGCACCGGCAGATCGCTGCACACGCACGGCACGCCGCGCCACAGCGATTCGAGCAGGGGCAGGCCGCAGCCTTCGGCGATCGTGGGAAAGAGGGTGGCGCGGGCCGTCGCGTAGAGCTGGGCGAGGGTGGCGTCATCGGCCGCCTCGTGAAACTGCAACGCGGCGCGATGTTGGCGCCGCAGCTGTTTGATCTTGGCGACGATGGGCGGGCCGAAGTTGGGATTTACGCGGCCGACCAAGTGGAGTTCAAAAATCAAACCCTCCGCCCAGAGTTGGGCGCAGACATCCAGGATCAGAGACTGATTTTTCCGCGGCTCGATGATGCCGACGCAAAGCAAGCGTGGGACCGCAGTCGCCGCGCGATGGGTGATGCGCGCGGCGCCGTCGAAGTCTGCGCCGAGTGCCAGCACGTCGACAGGCGGCAGCGGCTCCACGCCCTGCCAGCGCCAAAAGCCGAGTAACTCGTCGCGGCTGGCCTGTGACACGGCCCACACGCGATCGAAGCGGGCGAGTAGCTTCATGTAGCCGGGATGCCGGGCGACACTGTGCGGCCACGTGAGGTGCGGATGCTTGAGCGGAATCGCGTCGTGGAAAACGGCGGCCAGCCGGCAGCGCCGCGAGGCAAGAAAGGCCGTGAAACCCGGGCGCTCCTCCTCGGAGAAGAGTTCGCTGGTGAGAAACCAATCGGTGGGCTGCGGCGTGATAGCATCCCACGCTCCGCTGGTCGCCGCCTCGGCGAGACCGGCCCGCAGGCGCGCACTAACCCGGGTCAAACCGGAGCGGTGCCGGGCCTCGCCAGTCTTCGTGGTATCAAAAAAAATCATGGGCGCGCGACGGCGACGGCGGCCGCGGGCGCCGTCGGCGGGGTAGCGATTGCGTGCTCGAAGTGGCCGATTAATCGGCGGGCGTTTTTGTGCGCGTCGAAATTCTCCTCGACCCAACGGCGTGCGGCCGCGCGGAGCTTTTCCGCAAACGCATCGTCGACCGAGAGTCGTCGCAGCGCGGAAACCCAGTCACCGGGCAAATCGACCGCTGCGACTAGGCCGGTGATGCCCTGCGTGATCGCCTCGGTGGTCGCGGCGGCCGGCGAGGTGAGCACGAGCACGCCGGCGGACATCGCTTCCGGAATGACGTTGGGCAATCCGTCGCGATCGCCGCTCGCCGCGACGACCCCGGTGTGGAGCAGCACGTCGGCCCAGAGTAGTTGATTCCAGACCTCGTGCTGCGGGAGATGGCCCGTGAACGTAATCTGCGCGGCGACGCCGAGGTGGCCGGCGAGTTTCTCCAGCTCGGCACGGAGCGGGCCTTCGCCCACAATGCGGGCGGCAAACGGCACCCCGGCCGTGCGCAGCGCCGCATAAATGCGGAGTTGGTGATCGAGGCCCTTTTTTTCGACGAGGCGCGCGACACAGACGAGCTGCAGCGGTGCGCGCGAGACCCGCAGCGCTTTCATCACCGGCAGCCGATCGAGGCCGCGACGGATGCAGTGCACCTTGTCCCGCGCAAGCCCGCGTTCCGCGAGCGCGCGTCGGCCCATTTCGGTCGAAGTGTGGATGAACGCGGCGTGCTCGAGTTTGTCGTTCAGCCACCAGTCACCGCCGTGTTCGTAGATGTCGTAGGCGTGGGCGGCGGCGCTGAAGCGGTGGCCGTCGAGCCGCCACAGCAGCCATGCCGCCGTCGCCGGTGCGCCGCCCCACGCCGCGTGGATGAGCGTCGGCGGATTTTTCCGGAACTCGCGCGCGAAGAGGCACGCGAAGCCGGCCCCGAGCATGTTCTCCCAGAAATTCAGCCACGACGGCGCGCGCCGCGTGAACAGCCCGCGCAGCACCTGCCGCAGCACCGCGGGTCGCCGCCACGACTCAAACGGAATCATCCAGACGAGGGTGAGTAGCCGCCACTTGTTGAAGCGGGCGACGGTGAGCCCGCGAAAACTGCCGCCGCCGCCCCAGAGCGAAAAGATCCGGAGTTGCACGCCGTGCTGCTTCATCGCGATGATCTCGCGTTGGAGAAATGTCTCCGTGTTTTTCGGAAACGTGGTGAAAAGATAGGCGATGACAGGCGGCGGCGCAGACAAGGTGTTTTGAAACTAGAGCGCCCGCTGCGCTGCGGCCAAGCGGATTGCGCAAAAGAGGCGTGCTGAACGCGTCATGGCGCAGAAGTAGAGCGGATCTTTGATTCGCCCGTTCACGCGCTCCGGGGTCAAGGGCGGGGCAGCGCCGCGCCTACTGCCCGCGCGCCGAGTCCGGGCCGCCGTTGACGAACGGCGTGCGGGAACTTTGGGGCCCGTCGGCCTTGTCGGGAGGAAACGCCACACGTTGCAGTTTCGCCGCCGCGACTTCATTGCCCAGACCGACCAGTTCGTCGATCAGCACCGTGGGGTCTTCCTCGTAGCGCAACTTTAGGAAATTCGCGCGCACGCTCGCGTAGGCGGCGGGATTGGCCATCCACGTGTCGATGAGGCGGGTGAAATCGGTGGCGTCCTCGACTTTGTCGGAAGCGGCGCCATTGCGGAAAAATTTCCAAGTCAGTTCTTCCTGCGGCATGATGCCGCCGAACGCGTTGAAAATGATCGGGCAGCGGAAGTGCAGGGCTTTGGCGCAGGTGGTGGTGCCGCCGCGGGTCACGATGGCGTCGCTCACCTGCATCAGGAGGTGGACGATGTCGGAGTAGCCCTCGAGGTGGCACGCAAACTCGGGATGCAGCGTGCGCCAGTGCACGAGTTCGTTGTAGGTCTCCTTGTTTTTTCCGCAGATGACGATCGCCTGCACGCGGCCGGCGTGAGCGAGGAGGGAGGGGAGGAGGGCGAAATGGTTGTTCGCGCCATTGCCGCCGGTGGCGAGGAAGACGGTGAATTTTTCCGGATCGAGACCGAGGCGCTTGGTGCGAAAGGTGCGCCGCTCTGCGGCTCCGAGCACCTCCAAATGCTGGCGCGGGAGCATGAGGTAACCGCGCACCCGGGCCTTTGCCGTGGGGATGCCGCACTTCACCGCGTAGTCGCGCGCCGTCGGCGTGCGCGAGACGTAGAGATCGGCCGTGGGCTCGATCCAGTTGCGCGAGTAGCCCCAGCCGCCGGAAAATTCGCCGCAGTAGGTGGCGCAGCGCACGCGATCGGCGCCGAGGGTTTTGCGCGCGAGCTGAAAGTAACCGCGATTGAGGCAGTCGTGGACGCTGAACACGAGGTGCGGCTGGTAGTCGCGCAACACTTCAAGGTAGTAGCCGGCGCCGAATTGGACGCTGCGGCGGTTGAGGTAACTCAGCAATTCGACGACGGCGTAGAAAATTTTATGCAGCCATGGCGCACCGCGCTGAATGCGGTTGTAGAGGTTGACGCCCGTGCGGTTCACGACGGAGGACTTTTCGAGCATCTGCTCGATGCGCACGTCGACGTCGTGGCGATAGAGTTGAAAGCACCACTCGGCAAAAGCCTCCGCGCGCGCATCGTGGCCGCCGCCAGTGCTCGAAGTCAGGACAAGGATGCGAAGCTTGGGCATGCTGGTTCAGCGGACGCCGAAATACTGCGCCTGCACGCGCCGCTTGAAGTTGAGGGAGCCGAAACGTGCGGAGAACGGCGCGACGACGGCCTGGAAAAAACGACCCATGCGCACCGTGCCGCTGCGCTGGCGCAGCAGGGCACGACGCAGAGCCGCCGCGGCATGGGCTGGCGCGTGGCCCTTTTGCATCATGGCGGAAAACGCCGCCCACGCGCGCTGCAAGCGCGGTGATGGCGACTTTTGCGGATGCCGCACGGAGCCTTCGATATCGGTGTGATAGTCGCCGGGCCGCACATCGAGGACGACCACGCCGGTGCCGGCGGTCTCGATGATCAGGCTTTCGCTCAGGGCCGAGAGACCGGACTTGGCGATGTTGTAGGCGCTCTGAAACGGCAGCGGAAACTCCGCGGCGAGCGACGAGATGTTCACGAGCGCCCCGCGCCGCCGGGCGATCATGCCGGGCAGGGCAGCGTGGGCGAGGCGTGCCGGGCTGAGCAACATGACCTGCAACTGTTCTTCCCATGTGGAAAAATCTGCGCCCGTGAATTCCGCAAACACGCCGAAGCCCGCATTGTTGATCACGAGATCGAAACCGCCGGCCGCGCGCTCCGCCGTGCGAAACGCGGCTTCGGCCGCGGTGCCGTCGCGCAATTCCAGCGCGACCGGAGCGAGGCCGGAAATCGCGGCGAGCCGCGCCGGGTCGCGCGCTGTGCCCCAGACGCGGACGCCTTCGGCGA
>JANNEY010000340.1:0-29846 GCA_031379235.1 Opitutaceae bacterium
CGATTGTTGGATGCTCACGTTGAGTTGGTTCATTACACCCGCCGGCGAAGCGATCTTCGCCGACGGCGTAAACTAACCTCTCAAAGTGGCTGGTTTTGACCCGGCCCGCGCTGGCTGGTTTTACCCGGCCGGTGACAGCCATTGTTTCGATCAGGACCATAGCCCGTTTTGGGCGAGCGGACTTGCGACACAAAGGGCAATGGCATTTTCTGAAGCGCTCTTCCACAAACGCATTTAATCACTGAACGCCTATGCGATATCAAATCGAACTGAGATATTCCGCCGGCTGGGATGATGCCGGTTGGTCCGACGAAACCGATGGAGGAAATCAGCCCACTCGCTTTTCAAGTCTACTCGACGCCCAGACGGCTCTGGATAAATTTTTTGCCGAAATCAGGACAGCCGTCGCCGCTGGAAATATGGATGCTGAGGCTGACGGCGCCGACTACAGGATCATCGAGGCACGAGACTGATTTTTGCTCGCACGATTTTTTTGGGAAATCGCACTTAGCCGGCCTTGGCTTTGCATCTGGCAGCGTGCTTTTTCAGGAATTCAGGTGCTGGCGAGAATGCTTTGGGGAGCACGAGCTTCTGGCCTTCAAATCGGTTGATCCACTCAATAGGCTCTTTTGTCACCGCAGTCACGTCGTGCAGCAGCGCCGAAAATCGGATGATGAATCCATCGTCGATCCACATCAGATGGCGGTCAAATGCGCGATCATGCAGCGCATTGAGGCAAAGTCCGTTTCTTGGGTTGAGTCGGTTTTCCCGATCCTCTGCCCACGGCACAATGTGGCTGGCGTTGAGCAGTGGTCGGATTGTGAGCCCAGTAACACAGCATCGAAAATTATACGCGGAGAGAATCCGACGTCGGAAAAAACTTTGGTTCACGCGAATCTTCACCAGTGCATCACGTTCGATGCCCGCCTTGGGCAAATCGCTGGTCTCGATCTCGGCCACTTCCTCCAAGCTCTTGCCAAGGCGCAAAGCGCGAAGGCGTTCGCTCTCAAGTGCAAGGGCCTCCGGGTCGTGAGCAAACTCTTTCCAAATTTCGGCCTCACCTTTGGCCCCATGGGACATTCCTTTCACGCCGCGTGCCTGATGGACGGGATCGTGGCGGGCGATGTTAGCCAACTTGAGCGATACAGAACTGACACTGCGACCGAGCAATTCTGCCAGTTCTTGAAGGCGCGGATTGCCAACATGAATCGTCCCAAAGGGAATGTCGTTATAGAGATTGAATGCGAGGATATGCTCTTCGCGGGTCCAATTGTGATTCTTGCTCATGAGCTTTGAATCACACGCCGCACCGTAGCGGGGGCGATTGTTTTCTTAGATGCTAATTTCCCCATTTGCGAACGCGCACACTTATCGATCAATGCCTTCGCACAAACCCGAGGCGGAAGACTTGAGCGCCTTCGCGATGCGAATGACGCTAAGCATGCTGATATTTCGCAGGCCGCGCTCGACGCTGCTGATGTAGGTTCGGTCGAGGTCCGCTAGCTCAGCGAGTTTCTCTTGGGAGAGAACCTTTGCTTCACGTTTTGCGCGCACATTGGCGCCAAATTTTTTCAGGGAGGGTTCCGGTGCGGGCATCCACCGAGACTATCGAAGCGATGACTTTAGAACCACGGACTTTAGGTCTCATTTCTTGTTGCTGAGAAAAATTCTCGCGGTAATCAGAGCCTCATCCCTATGAATCCCACGATGGCCAGCTACTCGGTCCGTTTCTCGACTCGCGGACGCGTGACTATCCCGGCGGCGCTGCGGCGAAAGCATGGAATCAAGGGCGGCACGCGAGTGGCGTTTACGCTCACGTCGCAAGGAATCGTCTTGAAGGTGATGGCCGGCAGGCGCCGCGGCTCCGACTAATTGCCGGACGGGGGCTCGGAGCACGCCCATTGTTTCGCAAAAAACTTTCCCGCCATACGCCCGGCCGGCCAACCCGCGGCAGCTGATTCCGACAATCTTCACGCGCCCACCGAACCGGCGGGCGTTTCTGCGGTCAGCGTTGTTCAACTCCTCCATGCTCATGAAAAAAATCCTCCTCGTCCTCCCGCTCCTCGGCCTTGCCCTTTCCAGCTGTGCCAAGAAGGAACCCGTCACGGCCGCCACGGAGCCGACGATGGCCCAGAAGACCGAAATGGCCGTCAAAAACGCCGCCGAAAAAACCAAAGAGATGGCGATCGACGCCAAGGACGCTGTCTCGAACAAGCTCACCGAATGGAAGCTCACGCCGGCCGATCTCAAGGCCGACCTCGAAAAGGGCGGCCGCATCGTCCGCTCCAAGGCCGCCACCGTCGGCGCCAAGGCCGGCACGATGTTCGACAACGCCAAAGCCGTCACCGTCATCAACGCCAAGCTGGTCGGTGATTCGCAGCTCTCGGCCCTCAAAATCAACGTCGATGCCGACCAAGGCGTCGTGACGCTCAAGGGCACCGTCAAATCGCCCGCGCTGATCGGCCGCGCCATCGCGATCGCGCTGGATACCGATGATGTCACGCAGGTCGTCTCCCTCCTGACGGTCGCGCCGTAAGGTCCCGGAAATTCATTCTCCGCCGGTGCATGCCCGGCATGGGTAACACAGGCGACGCGGGTGCGGACCCGCGTCGCTGCCTGTTTTTTTGGGCGCGACACCGTGGCCCATCGCGAAAACTCTGGCACGTGTCGAGCTCCCGCTTACAATCGGTCCATCATGAATCGCGATTCGGAATCCCAGCTCGTCCGCTTCTGCGTGGAGCAGCACGGCCGGTTCGACGCGGATGCGTGGGGGCAATTCTCGGCGGTGAGTTCGCTCGAGCTGGCGACCACCGCGCGTTACCTTGCGGGGGTCGAGTGGTATGGGCATCGCGCGGCTTTGGTGGAGGTGGCGGCGGCATTGACTTCGCGCCCGTTTGCCGAGCTGGTTCGCGCCACGAATTTTGATGCGTCGCGGTTTGCTGGCCTGCTGAAGGCGCACCTCCGGCATGCGGGGCGACTGGCCACGGCATGAAGGCGTTTCCGGAACTCACCGCCGCGCTGCGTGAGATGCTCGACCGCATGGATGGCTCGCTGCGGGCGGGCGATTACGCCGGGCCCGCCGTAATCATGTATCTGGCGGGGGGTGTCGCCGTGAACTACTACTGCGGCACCCGCTACACCGAGGATGTCGACGCATCCTTTTCACGGCGCTTCGTCCTACCGAAGAATCTGTCGGTCAACTATCGCCGGCGGGACGGAACCGAGGCGTTCATTTACTTCGACCATAACTACAACACCTCCTTCGCGCTCCTCCACGATCAGTTCGAGGCACACGCCGCGGAATGGGCGGGCATCGGCAACGAAACCCGGCTGGTCCGGCTGCGCGTGCTTTCACCCCTCGACCTCGCCGTGTCAAAAATCGCGCGCTTTTCCGCGCAGGATCGCACCGATATCCAGGCGCTCGCCAAGGAGTGTGGCTTCACCGCGGCGGAGCTCCGCACCCACGCCCTGGAGGCGATGCGCGACTACATCGGCGACAAGCGCCCGCTCACGACGTCGCTCGATTTGATTGCGCAGGATCTCGCCCGCTAGGCGTGCTGCCTATTTTTTGGGCACGACGCCGTGGCCCGCCGTGATGTGGGCGACGGAAATTTTCCCACCATCGAGCGCGTAGCCGCCGTCGAACGGATTTTCCGAAAGGAAGAACGGCGTGTCGAGGTCGGCGAAATCGAAACCGCCCTGCCCCGCCGCGAAACACGCCGAGACCGTCATCGCGAGGATGCTCTCGACGTTGCCTCCGATCATGAGGCGGAGCCCGGCGGATTTCGCGACGGCGGCGATATCGAGCGCCTCCGCGAGCCCGCCCTTCATGAGCTTGATATTGATGACCTGCGCGGCGCGCTCGGCGACGACACGGCGCGCGTCGGCGGCGGTCGTCACGGTTTCATCGGCGGCGACCAGCCAGCCGCTCTCGGCCATCAGTGCACGCGCACCGGCGAGATCGTCCTTGGCCAGCCATTGCTCAAGCAGCGCAGGCGTAATGCCGTGGGCTTTCAGGCCGCGCACGAGTTCGCTCGCCGCCGCACGGGAGACGCCGGCGTTGCCATCGAGGATGAGCGGCGAATCGGGAGCGACCGCGTGAATCGCCGCGATGCGCGCGAGATCGTGGGCGGGGCCGAGTTTGCCGCCGACCTTGACCTTAATCATGCGGATGCGCCGGGCGAGGATGTCGCGCGCGGCCTCGGCCGCTTCCTCGGCCGTGCCGGTGGTCACGGTCATGTCGGTCTCGAGCGTGGTGCCGGCCGCACCAAAAAATTTCCACAGGGGAACGCCGCCTTGTTTGGTGAGCGCATCGAGCAACGCCATCTCAAAGGCACACTGCGCCGAGCCACACGCCGCGCCGCCCCGCGTGCGAAACTCGGTGGCGAGACTGCGCCAATTTTCCGTGCTCACCTCGCGGCCCGCGAGCCAGCCCGCGGCCGCACGCAGTGCCGCGAGTGCCTGCGCTTGGGTCTCGCCGTTATAGGGCGGGAGCGGCGCGGCCTCACCATAGCCGACGGTGCCATCGGCCAGCGTCAAGGTCGCGAGCACGTTGTTGGCCGCCGCCTGTGCCCCGCCAGAAATACCAAACGGCTCAAACAACGGGATGTCGAGCGGCGTGACCGCCAGGGAACGGATTTTCATGGGAACGCTCATGGCATTCCTCGATCAGAGACCCGAACAATTCCGAAAACGCTGGGCGTAAGGATGAGCAGCACGGCCCTAACGTTTTCAAAAGCCCGCGACGTTCAAGCGCCATCCACGATCGATGGGCACGACGGAAAGCCACGTCGATCGAGCGACCACCGCGCCAAACGGTCGCAGCCCCGGATGGCCCGAGCCCGGCGCTGCGGCCGACTAGAGCTCAACGGGCCAGACCCGACCTCGCCGCAGCGAGTGAGCGCGAAACGCGGCGCCATGGTTTTGGAGGACATGCTCCACGATCAAGGCGTCGTCGAGAAGCCCGATTTCCGGCACCGAGTCGGGAATGCGGTCAAAGCCCTTGAGGAAATACAACAAAGCGAAGGCCGCTTCGCGCACCGCCGGTGTCGGGGTGGTCCGGTCGGCGACCCATTCGTCGAAGAAGACCGCCAGGGTCTCCAGTCGGGTGCGAAGCCGCGACTCCTCAGTAAGGGTGGCAATCTTGGCATAGAGCGGGCCACGCAGCGCGCGCAGCCCGACGAGCGCGTGGGGTGTGACGAGCGCGGCGCCCCGCTCCACGTAGTTCGCCGTGCTGGGAATGTCATTGGCGGCACTACCGGCGAGATAGCGGTCGAGGTCGGTCGAGATGGTGTTTTCGATGGGTTTCATGGGAGGATATTTCAGATGATGGGAGGGAGAGGAGGCGCGGAGCGCGGCGCTGGCGGCAGCGGCGCGACGGGAGCGAAGAGAAGCGAAACTGCGATGGAAGTGCCGAGCAGGCCGGCGATGATGCCGAGCGACCACACAATCGGGAATTTTCCGCCAAAGAGTTCGTTCAGCCACGCCATCTTCAGGCCGACGAAGATGAGCACGAGGCCGAGGCCGTATTTCAGGAAACGGAACTTGTGCACGACCCCCGAGAGCAGGAAGAACATCGAGCGCAGCCCCAGGATGGCAAAAATATTGGACGTGAAGACAATCAGCGGCTCCTTCGTGACGGCGAAGATCGCAGGCACGGAGTCCACCGCGAAGATGATGTCGCTGAACTCGATCGCCGCCAGCGCCACGAGGAGCGGCGTGCCGTGACGGACACCCTTCTCCAGCACAAAGAAATTTTGCCCGTCAAAGCGCGGCACAATCGGGATAAAGCGGCGGAGGAGACGCAGCAGGGGATTTTTTTCCGGGTCCAACGGCTGGGACGGGGCGAAAAGAATCTTCAGTCCGGTCAAGACCAGGAAGCCGCCGAAGACCCAAATGACCCAGTGGAACTGCATCAGCACTGATCCCAGGGCGATAAAGATCACCCGGAAAATCAACGCGCCAAGGATGCCATAGAAAAGCACCCGATGCTGATACTGCGGAGGAATCCCGAAGAACGTGAAGATGACGATGAAGACGAAGATATTGTCGACCGACAGCGACAGCTCGATCACGTAGCCGGTGAGAAACTCCAGCGCCGTGCGCTGGGCGAGGTCCGACGCAGCCGCGGCCGTTAGCCCCGCCTCGATGAGCCGCGGGTCCTGCGGCAGCTTCCATTCGGCGTAGCGCCAGAGCGCGAAGCAGAACGCAAGCGACAGCGTGGTCCATACTACGGTCCAGCCCAGCGCCTCGCGGAACCCCACCACGTGCGCCTCGCGGTGAAACACCCCGAGGTCGAGCGCGAGGAGCGCGAGCACGCCGAGCGTGAACAACGCGTAGAACCACCAATAGTCGGCAAGCGGAAACAAAGCAGGCATCGTAAAAGAAGGAGTTTCGCGCTCACCACGCCCGGCCACCCGCCGCGAGTAACGGCTGACGCCGCCGGCGCTGGATGCGGCGGCCCTGCCGCGAAGCAATCTGCGCCTCGACGGCGTCGAACGCCTTTTCGAGCGTCACGCGCACCGTGTGGTCACACGCGGTCGAGTGGATGTCCGGCCCGGGCACCCGCAGATAGACACTGACTTGGTAACGCGGGCTGGCCTCGCGGACATCCGCGAGGCGCACGACCGCCTCTTCGATGGCGACGCGGTCAGCGAGAGCGAGCAGGCGGCGCTCGACGAGATTTTCAATACCGGGGGTGGGACGCACGTTTCCGTGCTGGAGGAGGATTTTCATGACGGGAAGAGATTAGCTCAACCTCTCGTATTCGACTAATACTTCTTTTGACATGGATGCTTAGTTTTACCCTAACTATCAGCCATCGGTATGAACTGGCTCAATTTTCACCACCTGCGTTATTTCTGGATGGTCGCCCGCGAGGGCGGCCTGCGCCAGGCGGCAGAGAAACTAAATATCTCCCAACCCTCGATCTCCGCTCAGATTCGAGAGCTGGAGGCGGCGCTCGGAGAAAAGCTTTTTCGCCGCACCGGCCGCAACAACGCGCTCACCGACGCGGGCCACGTCGCCCTGCGCTACGCGGAAGAAATATTCGCGCTGGGGCACGAGCTCACCGCGGCCATCAAGCAACGGCCAAACGAAAAGACCCTGCGCCTGAGAGTCGGCGTGGTCGACTCGTTCCCCAAGCTCGTCACGCAGCAAATCCTGCAGCCCGTCTTCGCCATGCCGCAGATCATCCACGTGATCTGCTGCGAAGGGAAGATGCCCGACCTGCTCGGGCAGCTCGCGGCGCACCGCCTCGATGTGGTGCTGGCGGACGAGCCGGCGTCGGGGACCCACAAAGTCCGGGTGTTCAACCATCCCCTCGGCGAGTGTGGCGTCACCTTTTGCGCGAGTGCGCGGCTCGCCGCCGCCCTGCGCAAAGGTTTTCCGCGCTCGCTGCACCAAGCACCTGCTCTCCTGCCGGCCGAAGGGACAGGGCTGCGCCGCTCCGTTGAACGGTGGTTCCAGGCCCTGGGCATCGCACCTCGGGTTCTCGCTGAATTCGATGATCCGGCCCTGATGAAAGTGATGGCGGCCGACGGCCGCGGCTTCATTCCCGTGCCAACCCTCATCGTCGAGGAAGCGGTGGACCGGTTTTCTCTGCGTATTATCGGCGCGACCGAAAAATGCCGGGAGCAATTCTTCGCGATCACCGCCGACCGCAGCATTCACCATCCTGCCGTCGCGCTAATCACAAGTGTCGCGAGCGATCTACCCAAGTAACCACTGCCATGCTCGAAACGCTCCTCGACCCACTGTTCCTCTTCTTCCTCGTCGGCTTCATCGGCGGCGTGTTGCGCTCCGAGCTCAAGCTCCCCGAGGCCGTCTATCATTTGCTCAGCACGTATCTGCTGCTCGCCATCGGCCTGAAGGGCGGCGTGCAACTCGCGAAGGCTACGGCCGGCGAGGTCGCGTTGCCCGCGCTGGCGGCGCTCGCGCTGGGCGTCGTCATGGCGGTGACGGTGTTTTTTCTCGCCGCAAAAATTGGCCGCCTCGCGCGCGCCGACGCGGCGGCGTTTGCGGCCCACTACGGCTCCACGAGCGCGGTCACCTTTGCGGCCGTGATTGCCACGCTGGCGCGGGTCGGCACGCCCCACGAGGGCTTCCTGCCGGTGCTCCTCGTCATTATGGAAATCCCCGCGATTCTCATCGCGATTTTCCTCCACCGGATGGGCGCCAAAACCCGCGGCGCAGGCTATGGCGCTGTGGTGCATGAGGTGATGCTCAACCGCTCCGTCTTTCTCCTATTGGCGGGCATGGCAATCGGGCTCGCGGCGGGGCCGGGACGATTCGAACCCTTCGAAGTCCTGTTCGTCACGGCGTTCAAACCGATTCTCGCGTTCTTCGTGCTCGAGATGGGATTGCTCGCGGCGCAGCGAATTCCGGAACTCCGGCAAAGCGGCGTCTTCGTCGGCGCTGCGGCTGTCGGAGTGCCGTTGTTCGGTGGCGCCCTCGGCGGCTGGGCTGGCCTCCAGGCGGGCCTCTCTCCCGGCGGCGCTACCGTGCTGGCAACCCTGACCGCGAGCGCCTCGTATATCGCCGCACCGGCGGCCGTGCGCGTGGCGATTCCCGAGGCCAAGACCGGACTATGCGTCGCGGCCGCCCTTGGCATCACCTTTCCGTTCAATCTCGCCTTCGGCATCCCCCTCTACGGCTGGTGGGTCGACTGGCTGGCCGCACGCAGCACGGCGTGAGATGCCAAGGTCGACCGCGCGCCAAGCAGGGGCTCGCGGCAACGTTGCCCGTCGCGAGCACGGGCGAGGATGAAGTTGGATTTGCCTTGGAGCCTAACCGTCGACCGTAATCTTGGCCCGCCGTCCCTCTCTCCATGCCCAAAACAAAAACCGTTTTCCTCGTCGCCAGTGGCGACCTCCGTCAGTCCGCCAATGAAGTCTGCTGGCCCGCGCAGCGCGCGATGGAGCAGGCGCTCGGCGCCGCGGTCGCCAAGCTCGGCGGAAAAATTGTTCGCGCTCACCCCTACCAGCCGAAACGCCAACACGGCTTTATCGCTTCGCAACACGAGGGCATGGCCGTCTTCGCCAACATCGATCCCAACGCGCCCCTCATCGTCGCCGAAGCCGTGTGGCAATACTCGCATCACGTGCTCGCCGGGCTCATCTCGCATCGCGGGCCAATCCTCACGGTCGCAAATTGGTCCGGCACCTGGCCCGGACTCGTCGGCATGCTGAATCTCAACGGCTCGCTGACCAAGGCCGGGGTGAAATACTCCACGCTGTGGAGCGAGGATTTCACGGACGCGTTTTTCATCCAGGGTCTCGCCCGCTGGCTGAAGACTGGGACGGTCAAGCACCCCACCGCGCACGTGAAACCGCTCGCCCGCGCCACCCTGCCGACCAAGGCCCGCACCGTCGCGAAGAAAATCGCCGCCGATCTCCGCCGGCGCAAATCGATCATGGGCGTGTTCGACGAGGGCTGCATGGGGATGTTCAACGCCATCATTCCCGACGAGCTGCTGTTTCCCTGCGGCGTCTTCAAGGAGCGGCTCTCCCAATCTGCCCTCTACGCCGGAGCGACCGCCGTGAGCGAAGATGAGGCCCGCGCGGTTTACGACTGGCTGCGCAAGAAAGGCATGACGTTTCACCTTGGCACCGATGAGGCCACCGAGCTCACCGAGCGCCAGGTGCTCTGGCAGTGCAAGACCTACATCGCCGCGCTGCGCATCGCCGATGAGTTCGGCTGCGAAACGATCGGCATCCAATACCAACAGGGCCTCAAGGACCTCCTCCCCGCGAGCGATCTCGTCGAGGGTATCCTCAATAATTCCGATCGCCCACCGGTGAAAAACGCCGCGGGCAAAATCATCCGTGCCGGCCAGCCGCTCACGCATTTCAACGAAGTCGACGAGTGCGCCGGCCTCGACGGCCTCTTCACGAATCGCGTCCACACCGCGCTCGGCCAACCCGTCGAAAACACCCTCCACGATCTGCGCTGGGGCGCCTACGATGCGAGCGGCACGACGAAGGACTACGTCTGGGTGTTTCTCATCTCCGGCAGCGCGCCGCCCGCCCACCATATCGGCGGCTACAAAGGCACGGATTCGCTGCGCCAGCCCCCGATGTATTTCCGCCTCGGCGGTGGCACCGTGCGCGGCATCGCGAAACCCGGCGAAATCGTGTGGAGCCGCGTCTTCGTCGCCGGCGGAAAACTCAAAATGGATCTCGGCCGCGCGAAGGTGATCGCCCTCCCGCGCGAGGAAACCGAGCGGCGCTGGAAAGAGACGACCGTGCAATGGCCCATCATGCACGCCGTGACGTATGGCGTGACGCGCGATCAAATGATGGCGCGGCACAAGGCCAACCACATCCAAGTCGCCTACGCGAAGAACGCGAAGGACGCCGACCTCGCGCTCTATGCCAAGGCTGCGCTCGCCCGCGAACTCGGGCTCGAGGTAAGCGTCTGCGGCACGAAGGCAGACGGGGCCGCGTTCTGAGGGCGGCCTACAGCCGCCACGCGGCCGAGAGATCGAAGCTGATGGGTTTTTTCAGGCCGAAGCCGACGGGGACGGTCTCGCGCGCAGGGCTCGCGTAGTTGCCGTCGCGCGGGCGCAGCCCGCTCGTCGCGGTGCCGTTGGTGGAGTTGGTCCAATACACCGCTCTGTCGTTGAGGAGGTTGTTTACCACGAGCTGGAGCTGCACGTTGCGCTGGCCGATGCGCCAGAGGTAGCCAAGGGTCGCCGTCACCGTCGCATCGCCGCGCGGCGTGTAGATGAGCGTGGTGATGCTGCGGTTCGGATCGTCGATGGCGCGCGCAGGGTTGTTCGGATCCACGATGGTGTCGGCACCGCGGTTGCCGAGGATTTCGCGGCCACGGTATTGCACCCCGGCGCCGAGACGCAGGCCCTTGAGCCGTCCCTCCTGCAGGGTGTAGTCGCCGAAAAACTTGTAGAGCGCCTGGTTGTTGCCCGTCGTGCGCGCGATGTTGAGGTTGTTGTAGGCCGTGAAGATCGTGTTGTAGGCGGCGACGGCGGTGTCGACATCGGGCGAGCGCTGGTTGGCGGCGATCGCGGGATCGACGGTGGCGACGTTGGCAGAATCAACGCGACCACCGACGTCCTGGAGGATGAGTTTGAAGTTGTCGGCGTTGCGCGCCACGTAGGCGCGCGTGAGCTGGTAGGCGTTCGCGCCAGAAACATTCGGCAGCGACACACTGCCGGTCATCCGCAGGCCCTTGATCACGTTGGCCGTCATTTCGACTTCGTAGCCCTTGGCCTGCCGGTCCTGGAGATCGCTGCCGCTGATGAAGACGGGGACCCCGCGCTGGTTGATGTCCTGCGTCGTGCCGACGGGCGTGGCTTGCAGCAGCGTGTTGAAAGGAAAGCCGGAGACGCCGAACGGATTATTGATCTCCTCGCTCGTGTAATAGGTGAAGTTGACGTCGAGCTTGCGCTGGAAGAGTTCCACGCGCGCGCTGTAGTTCCAGCCGGTGGAGACCGTGGGCGGGACGATGCCGCCGCCCTGGAGGAGTGCGTAGGCTTTCTGCGGGTTGAAGGTCTCAGCGTAATTCACCGAGGGGCTGAGCCAGCTCAACAGGTGGAAAACGCCACCGACGGATTTCGTGTTGGCGTAGCCTTCGAGCACGGGCGCGTTGTAGTCGCTCTGAAAACGATCCTGCGCGTAGCGCGGGTCGCGCACACCGCCGGCGAGACGCGGGCGAGTGATCGCGGGCTCGGCAGCCTGTGCCTGACCGGCGGCGTTGACGGGGATGTAGGTGAGCGACGTCCAGTCCTTCGGCGCCTGCGGTTTCATGAGCGGCTTGAGCGGGTCGCGGTCGGTGGGATAGTCACCGTTGACGGCCATCTGTTGCGAACCGGACTGGTAGCGATCGCGGCGGATCGCGCCGAGCAGGATGATGCGGTCTTTCCAGAACTTGGCGTTGAGCGCGGCGAGGCCGTAGCGGTAGTTGGTGTCGTTGATCGACTCGGCGTCGAAACGCGTGTGATCGATCACCCAGCGCGGCGTGACGGTGGTCGTGGTGCGCGTGTTGGGGTCGTAGTAGGGGATCGGTTTGCCGGAGAGATCAATGAAGGGGCGGCTCGGCTCGTTCCAGTAGCGGCGGATTTTCACGGTGGCGGCGGTGCCGTTGATCCACGCGAGGGTGTCGGTGCCCTGCGCGAGGCTGAGCCACTGGTAGGAGAGCGTGTAGTGGTTCTTGTTTTCGCCGACCATGGTGTTGACGGCGAAGTTGCCGAACCGCGTGTCCTTCTTCCACGCGAGGGCGGCGCGGACGTTGTGATAATCATAGTGGCGGAACCCACGGAAAAAATTCCCGTCGCCGTAGGCCTGAAGGTAGTGGGCGTTCGGCGCGCCATCGGGGCGGACACGATTGAGATCGAGGTAGGTCGCGTTGGCGCCGC
The DNA here is from genome assembly GCA_031379235.1 of Opitutaceae bacterium. Classification (GTDB taxonomy): domain Bacteria; phylum Verrucomicrobiota; class Verrucomicrobiia; order Opitutales; family Opitutaceae; genus ER46. The sequence goes on from JANNEY010000340.1 coordinate 12,374, forward strand.
GGTTCTGCTCACCGTTGGTGTAGTTGGAATTTTTGTTAACATCGGCCGCGAGCTCGACGTAGAAATCGCCGAGGCGCTGCTCGATGGTGAGCTGCACGTCGCGAAACGTCGTCTCGAGCAGCGGTCCATCCTGGTTGATCGAGAAGCGGCGCGAGGGGCGGCGGAAACCGGAGTTGGCCTCCGCGATGTCGAAGCGGTTGCCGGGGACGTTAAACGCCTCGACGAGATTCGTGTTGGTCAGCCCAAACGCCGGCGCGGTGCCGGAAACGAAACCGCCGATGGGGGTGGAGGCCGTGGTGCCGCCGCCGAGCGAGATCGCCTCGTTGGTGTAGCTGCTGATGGCGTTGAAACCGTTGTAGGGATCGAAGACGTTGTAGTTCGCGCCACGGCGTCCGACGCCCGCCGCCTGCAGCGCGGTGATCTGCGCGGCGGTCGCGCCGTTGAGCGCAGCGGCGGCGGCGAAGGTCGTTTTGCCATCCCAGCCCGAGAGCTGGTCCTGCAGATTGTTAATCGGCTGGTTGATCTGGCGGTTGATCGCCTCGGCCTCGAGGCGGATCACGGTGTTGGCAAACGGGCGCACTGTGGTCGTCGCGAAAATGCCCTTGCGCTTCTCGAATTCCTTCTGGCGCCAGCCGTCGGCGTCCTGCACGACGCCCGCAACGCGGAGCGCGGCTTTATCCCCGATGGGTTGATTCACATCAATGGTCGCGCGCAGCATACTCCACGAACCGGCGGTGAGCTTCACGTCCTGAAACGCGCGATCGGTGCGCGCGCGCTTCGTCGTCGAGGAACTCACGCCGCCCAGGCTGCCGTTGCCGAAGAGGATCGAGTTGGCGCCGCGGCCGAACTCGTAGCGCTCGAGCGCGTAGCTGTCGTTGTCGCCGTTGACCGGGAAAAAATTCCGCAATTGCTGGCCGGCACCGACGCCGCGCGAAGTGTAGCGCACGGTGAAGGTCGTGAAGTTAAAGGTGCCGATGTCCGACTGAAACGTGGCGCCCGTCGCCCAGTTTTGCGCCGACTGAAGATCAGTGAGGTTGAGCGCGTCGATGAAATCACGGTTGATCACCGAGTAGGCGGCGGGTGTGTCGCGCAGATCGGTGACGAGCCGGCCGCCGGCGAGCGCGCTCGCCGCGGCGAAACCGGTGTCTTTGTCGGTGCTCACTGTGAATGGCGTGAGGACGACGGCATCGTCGCCGCTGGTCGCCGCGGGTTTCGTGGCAGGGACAGTCTGCGCGGCGGCAAAAGGCGCGGCGACCAAGACGAGAACGGCAGCGTGCAGGGCGCGGCGAAGGCGAGAGAGCGAAATCGAAAACGCGGAGGTGTTCATGGAGTGCGGGGTTGGAACGAATCAACGCGGGATTGCCGCAAAAGTCACGCTCACCACGTGACAACGGCTGCGTCGGGGCGCATCTCACTTTCTTGCAAATGTGGGGCGGGCTTTATGCCCGCCAAGGCACGGCGGGGATAAACCCCGCCCCACAGCGGACTGCTTCACCGGGGTTGCAAGATAGTGGGATGCGCCCCCGGCGTCGGCAACAGAGCCAACCGTTCTCCAAACTAACGCGGGCTTTTGATCGCTTTGTCGGCGGAAACATTTTCGCCGGACCAGACTTTTTCCCACGTTGTCTTCGCGGCGGGCGCGTTCCAAAAAGCGTCGGTCGCCGGGAGCCCGAGGGGCAGGAGCGCGAAGCTGCACAGATAAAGGCTGCCGGTTGAAATATAGGTCTCGCCGAGCCCAGGCTGGTGGCCGGCGAGGCCGATGCGGAGCCAACCCTTCGAATCAAAAGTGCCGGGAGCTTCGAGCGTGCGTCGGATCACGGATGTGAGCGCGCCGCGCGCTTGCGCCGGCTTCACCTCGGCCGGTAACAAGTGCCGGAGCGCGGCCAGCGCGAGACCTTGAAAGGCGCCACAGCGATACGCGATCGAGCGGCCGACGACGGGAAATGAACCGTCGGGCGCGATCATCCGCTCCTGGATGGCGGCGAAACGCGTGAAGCGCTCACGCACTTTGCCGCGAAAGGCCTTCCACTCGGCCGCCTCGTCGCCGACGACTTCGAGTGCTTCGAGCAGCATGGGCTGGATCACAAAGGCGTTGTAGTAGTCCCAATGAAACTCCGGGCCGTCGCCGTAGAAGCCGTCGCCGACATACCAGTCACGGTGCTTTGTTATCCCCTCGAACAGCCGCGCGTCGTCGCGTTTCGCGCCGGCACGGTGCAGAAAAATCTCCACCGTGGTCGCGAAGAGCTTCCAGTTGTTCTCACCGGCCGGGATGGGACGGGAGGACTTGAGCGCGGCCAGGAGATTGGTCTGCACGCGGGGTTCGAGTTTTTTCCAGAGCTCATTCGGCGCGCGAAGCAGCGCCTGCGCGAGAAACGCCGCATCGACGAGCGGCTGGCGGCCTTTTGAAAAATTGAGGAAGTCGGGCGACTGCGGGTCGGTCGCCGCATCGATTGCTGCACGCGCGAGGGCCGCGAGGCGCGCGCGCTCGGCACCCTCGGGCGTGGCGTCGCCGCCGAGTTCCAGCCACGGCGCGATGCCGGCGAGGAGACGGCCGAGCGCCTCGAGGTGTGTGTAGAGCGGGCGGTCCTTGGAGTTGCCCGCCTCAACCGGCATCGTCGCCTTCAGCCGGCGTTGCGCCAGCGCGCCAAGCACAGGATCGGCGAGTCGCGTGGCCGTTCGGCACCAGTAGGCGCGATCGTCGCCGCGCGACATTTCGGGCGCGGCAGGGGCTGCCGCAGAAGACGAACGCACGGTGGCGACAGTCGCTACGGTTGCGGCCAGCTTAACGAAATCGCGACGAGTCTTCATGGATTGGTCGAAACAAGATAAACTCATCCGGTTTGTCTTTGCGAGCCCAGCTCGGCGGGCGGGGCAATCCAGTTGAAATTTCAGATGGATCGCCAAGAAGCCTGCCCTGAGCGCAGCGAACGGGTCGCTTCGCTCCTCGCGATGACAATCCAAAACCCAATGGGCGTCGCCTCACCTCACCGGTATCCGGTAGAGATACGCGTCGGACGTCCAATCCCGCGCCGGCTCGGGCGGGGAGCGCTCGAAGAGCCGGCTGAGATTCACGACGATCTCGCGTGTCTCGCGGTCTTCGCGGGCGGAGAAATTCGAGAGCGCGAGCAGCGGACTGTCGCCGGGACGGCGCTCGTCGATGGTGCGCACGGTTTCGCGGCGTAGGAGGCCGGAGCGCCCGTCGACTTCACCGACTACGAGCGGTGTGCGCGGCTGGTTGCCGGTGGGATTTTGCGGCGTGATGTTGCCGATCCAAAAGACGCGGCCGGAGGAGTGCGGCACGAGTTGGGAGCAGGAGCTGGGCGAAAAAAACTCGCCAGCATCAGCGTAGGTCCATGGCACGGGCGTCGTCCATGTGCGGCCGGCATCACTCGAAAAGGAAGCCCAACGGCGGCCGGGTAGCGCGGGTTTGCCGCCGTTGGAGCCGCGCAAGATCGCGAGGAGGCGACTGTCGGCGAGCGGCGCGAGCGTGGGCTCGTCCATGCCGCGCGTGGAGCGCGCGGGGTCACCCTTGATGAGCGCGGAGAGTTCCCAATCGATGCGGCCATCTTCGCGCCAGCGGCCGCGCAACACCGCCGCATCGTGGTAGGTGTAGCCGCCGCCGGGATTGTGATAGTTACCATCAGGGCCGAGCGGCGTGATGACGACAGGGAGAAGCAGCGTTCCGTCGGCGAGCACGATCGGCACCGAGGCGATATCGCCGACCATCACGGAGTTTTTCCCGATCCACACGCCGGGAAGCGGATGCACCGGCGAAAACTCCGCGCCACGCTGGATGATTTGCTCGTTGATCGGCCAGGTGTGGCCGCCGTCCTCGGACACGTGGTAGGTGAGATACCATTGCCGCATCCCCTCCAGCGGATCGTCGGTCGGGAGCAGGCCCTCGATTTGAAACCGCACGAACCGCCCCGTGCGCGGATCGGCCACGCCGCCGCGGAGCGCACGGCGAAATTTCCCGCCCGGCCGCACTTCGAGCGTCGGCACCTCCGTCGCCGTGCTCCACGTGCGCCCGTGGTCGGGAGAGATGCGAACGTAGGCCACGTCCACCGTGTCGGAGCGCGACATCAGCTGGTGAATGGAAATCAAGTCTGCGCCGGTCGGCCGCGTGTAGTAGCTCGCCGCGAGCACCGCGGTGCCGGCGCGTGGCGAAGCGAGGAAGAGCTCGCGGCGCATTTCCGTCGCCGCGCGCGGCGGCTCCGCACCGGACAACGCGATGCCAACGATCGCGAGCATCGAAAGCGCGGGTCGGACGGGTGAGCCAATCACGGCTCGACGTTGGACCGTGTCATGTAGCGCACGCCACCCCGAAAACCATTTGCCGTGCGTCCGCGAGGTGTTGAGGCTCCGCGCTCCCATGTCCCCCTCCCTGCTTGTTTGCCGGACCGCGTTGCTGGCGGTCGCCCTCAGTGTCGTTGCCCTTGCGCAGTCGTCGCTGCCGCCGGAGCCCATCGGGCTCGCCACGCTCGCGGCGTTCCGCCCCGTGACCGCCAACTGGAAACTTGCCGGCGATCTCGCGGGTGATCCGCGGCGCGAAAAAATCCTGTCGACCACCGACGGCACCGGCGTGCTGGTGTGCAATCCGGGAACGACCAAGGAAACCCGCGGCCATCTCTTCACCACTTGGGAGCACGGTGACCTTGAGCTCGACCTCGAGTTTTTGCTCACGCCCGGCTCCAATTCCGGCGTCTACCTGCAAGGCCGCTACGAAGTCCAACTCTTCGACAGCTGGGGCGTGAAAGAGCCAAAGGTCACCGACTGCGGCGCGATTTATCAGCGTTGGGACGCCGCACGCGGCGCGGGCAAAGAGGGCTACGACGGCACCGCGCCGCTGGCCAACGCCTGCCGCGCGCCCGGCCTCTGGCAAAAATTGCACATCGAGTTTCAGGCCCCGCGTTTCGACGCCGCCGGCAAGAAAACAAAGAACGCCCGATTCACCAAAGTCGCGCTGAACGGCTTTACGATTCATGAGAACGTGGAGGTCAGCGGGCCCACCCGCTCCTCGGCCGACAACGATGAGAAGCCCCTCGGCGCACTCATGATTCAAGGCGACCACGGCGCGGTGGCGATTCGCCGCATCGCGGCCAAGCGCTACGAGAGCACGGCGCCGCTCGCAGTCTCGGACCTCCGCTACAAACTTTTTGCCGGCAACTACACCAATGTCGGCTCCTACGACGCGGAGAAACCGAAGGCCGAGGGCCCGCTCCCACGCTTCACTCAGGCGGTGGTGGAAAAGAACGGCCGGTTCGCCCTCACGATTTCCGGCACCGTCGTCGCGCCCCGCGCCGGCGCGTATCGTTTCTCCGCCGAGTCGAGCGGGCCGACGCGGTTGCTCATCGACGGCAACCCGGCCGTGATCCCACTCGAGCGCGGCAGCCAGGCTGGCATCGTGACGCTCAGCGCCGGCAAGCATGAGTTCCGCCTCGACCTCGTGCACAGCGCCAACAGCACGCCCTTGCTCGACCTCACGGCGGAGGGTCCCGGCATCGCGCCCCATGCCCTCACCGTGCGCGACGAAAGCGCGCCGCGACCACCGCCACCTAAAAAAGGTCCGGGCGCCGCGCGCAAAGCGGCCGCGGCTTCGAAGAAAATTCTCGTCGAGCCGAAAGACCGCGTGCTCGTGCAGCGCGGCTTCGTGCCCTTCGATCCGCGCAAGCGCCTCTACGCCGCGTCCGTCGGCACGCCGGCCGGCGTTCACTTCGCGTATGATTTCGAGACCGGCACCGTGCTGCGCGCGTGGCGCGGATCGTTTGTCGACACCTATGCGATGTGGGAAAACCGCGGCAACGATCAGACCGCGGTCGCCACCGGTCCCGCCCTCACCTTCCACGGCAAACCCACGATCGCGCTAATTGAAAACGCGGCCACGGGCGACTGGCCGGAGCAGCCCGACGCGCTGTGGAGTTCGCGCGGCTACTCACTCGAGGCGGACGGCACACCGATATTCCTCGGCAAGCTCGCCGACATCGACGTGCGCGATCGCCTCGCCGCGAATTCCGACGGCCGCGGCCTCACGCGCACGATCGAGCTGAAGGGAAAGCTCCCCTCCTGGTCCACGTGGGTGCTGCTCGCGGAGTCCACCGTCATCACGCCACAAGCCAGTGGGAAAGGCTGGGTGATTGGCGGACGCGAATGGTTCATCGACTGGCCCGCCGACGCCGCGCACCGGCCCGTCGTCCGCAACGTCAACGGCAAGCAGCAGCTCGCCATCGCACTCACCGCCGGAAACCTCGAAAAGCCCGTCACGTATTCCATCGTCTGGTGATCACGCCCATGAAACGCATTGCCCATTTTCTTCCCGCCACCGCGCTTCTCGCCACCGCCGCCTTCGCCGCAGAGGCGCCCGTGCGCGTCAACAATCCGTCCTCCACCGAACGCTTCGCGAAGCCGTCGGACGCACTCACCGCGCGCGAAGATGTTTATTGGAAACGCACTCCGCTCGCCGTGCCCGAAGAGATCATTCTCGAAGGCAGCGGCATCGTCGCCGTCGCCGGCCAACGCCTGCTCGTCACCACGCGCCGCGGCGAAATCTGGTGGGTGGACGGCGCCTACGCCGCCGATCCAAAACCGAAGTTCACGCTCTTCGCCGCCGGTCTGCACGAGCCGCTCGGCATCATCGCCGCGCCCGCGCCGAAGAAGGGCTACTACGTCGCGCAGCGCCAGGAGCTGACGCGCATCGAGGACACCGATGGTGACGGCCGCGCCGATGTGTTTGAAACCGTCGCGAAGATTCCGATCTCCGGCAGCTATCACGAATATGCCTTCGGTCCCGTGCTCGCGACGAACGGCAATCTGCGCCTCACGCTCAACGTCGCCTTCGGCAGCGCCACCCAATCACCCGTGCCGTGGCGCGGCTGGATGGTCGAGGTCACGCCCGACGGCCAGTTGACGCCCATCGCGGCGGGCCTGCGTTCGCCGTGCGGTTTCCTCGTCACCTCGCAGGGCGCGTGGTTCTACTCGGAGAATCAGGGTGAGTGGGTCGGCTCCGGCCGCATCACCCACGTGGTGCCGGGAGATTTCGGCGGCCACCCCGCCGGCCTCGCGTGGAGCCGGATGCCCGGCTCGACGGTGAAGCTGCGGCCTGAGGACATCAAAGATTTCGAGGAGCCGATGCCCGACGTCGCGAAGAAAGTCCCCGGCGTGAAACCGCCCGCCGTGTGGCTCCCGCACACCGTGCTCGGCATCTCCAACTCCGGCACGATCGAGGATCTGACCGGAGGAAAATTCGGGCCGTTTGCCAACCAGCTCTTCGTCGCCGACCAAGGTCAGAGCAAAATCTCCCGCATCGCGCTCGAGGAAGTCGACGGCGTGTGGCAGGGCATGGCGATCGCGTTTCGGGAGGGCTTCGACAGCGGCATCCTCCGCATCACACACGGCGAGGACGGCGTGCTCTTTGTCGGTGAGAGCGCGCGCGGCTGGGGCTCCGTCGGCCCGAAACAGCAGGGCCTCGAGCGCCTCGTGTGGACGGGGAAAACGCCGTTCGAAATCAAGGAAACGCGCGCGCAGGCGGATGGTTTCACGCTGCACTTCACGACGCCCGTCGATCGCGCGACCGCGGAAAATCCCACGAGCTACGCCGTCGCGGGTTTCACCTATCTCTATCACCGCGCCTACGGCAGCGCGCCGGTGAATCGCCTCGCGTGCCCCGTGCGCAAAGTCGTGGTCGCGCCCGACGGCCTCAGTGTGCGGCTCGCGGTCGGCTGTTTGCGCGAGGGCTACATCCACGAGATCAAAGCGCCCGGCCTGCGCGCCAGCGACGGCACCGAGTCGCTGCTGCACGGCACGGCGTTCTACACGATGAATCGCATCCCGCGCACCGCCCGCATCACCCCCATCGATCCGAAAGACGCCGAGCTCTGCGTGCCGCCGACGATTGCGGCCGAGCTGGGCAACACCGCGAAGCACCCAATAAAAGCACCGGCTGATTGGACCTCGGAAGAGGGCGACCAGCAAATCATCCTCGGCACGCAGCCCGGCCTGAAGTTCGACCAAACGCTGCTCACCGTGAAAGCCGGCGCGCGCGTCCGCCTCGTCTTCAAGAATTCGGACGACATGCTGCACAACTTCGTTCTCACCGCCCCCGGCCGCGGCCAAGCGATCGGCGAAGCCGCGATGGCGCTCGGTGTCGACGGCGCCGCCAAGCACTACGTGCCCGATTCAGCCGACGTGCTTTTCCACACCGGGCTCACGCTGCCCGAGACGAGCGACACGATCTTCTTCACCGCGCCGACCAAGCCCGGCGACTACGACTACGTCTGCACCTTTCCCGGTCACTCGGTGCTGATGAAGGGCGTGCTGCGGGTGGAGGCGAAGTAGGTCCAAGTAGGTCCGGTCTTCGACCGGCCCTACCACACGAGCCGCATGAGCGCCGAATTGCCCTCTCTCCCCGTCGAGCCGAAGCCCGGTCGCTACCGCCACTACAAGGGCCACGAGTATCGCGTGCTCGGGCTCGCGCGGCATTCGGAAACGCGCGAGGTGCTCGTGATCTATCAAGCGCTCTACGGTGAACGCGGGACTTGGGTGCGGCCGCAGGCGATGTTCGTCGAGACCGTCGCGATCGCGGAGCAGCGCGTGCCGCGCTTCGCCTTCGTCGCGGTAGAGTGATCCCACGGCCATGCGCGTCCTCCTCGCCTTCGACAAATTCAAGGACTCACTCACCGCCCCCGCCGCGTGTGAAGCCGCCGCGCGCGCGCTGCGCGCCTCGCATCCCGAGTGGTCGCTCGACCTTTGTCCACTCGCCGACGGCGGCGAGGGCTTCTGCGAAATCCTCACGCATGCCGCCGGCGGCGTGGTGGGAACTCACCTCGTCACTGGCCCGCGCGGCGCGCCCACGCCCGCGACCCTCGGCTTCGTCTCGCTCGAAAAAATTCCACCCGCCGCGCGCGTATTGCTCGGTCTTCCTGACTCTCAACTCTCAACGCTCCACCCTCAACTTCACCGCGACGCCACCGTCGCGGTGATCGAAATGGCTTCCGCCTCGGGCCTCGCCCTCCTCGCCAACGCACTTCGCGACCCGTGGCAGACGAGCACCGCGGGCACCGGCGAACTGATGCGCCTCGCGATGGCGCGCGGGGCGGTGGCAATTCTCCTCGGGGTCGGCGGCAGCGCGACCCACGACCTCGGATTCGGCGCCCTCGCGGCCCTCGGCTTGAAATTCGAGGACGCCCACGGCACCGCCGTCGCTCCGCCGATTCCGGCGCACTGGTCGCGCATCGTCCGCGTGGCGGGGGCAACGCCACCACTGCCACCCGTGCGCATCGCCTGCGACGTGAACAATCCGCTCACCGGTCCGCGCGGCGCGGCCGCCACCTACGGCCCCCAAAAAGGCCTGCACGCAGCCGATCTCGCGCGTCTCGACGCCGAGAGCGCCCGCCTCGCCACGTTGCTCTGCACCCACAGCGCCAAACCCGTGACCCTGCTGGACACGCCTGGCGCCGGGGCCGCCGGCGGCATTTCCTTCGGCCTAATGGTCGCCGCGGGCGCGCACCTCGTGCCCGGCACCGACCTCGTTTCCGCCTGGCTCGATCTTGAGACTAAACTCGCCGCGGCCGATCTCGTGATCACGGGCGAAGGTCGCTTCGACGACAGCTCGCTCCAGGGCAAAGGCCCCGGCGCCGTCGCCGCGCGAGCGCTCGCGCTCGGAAAAAAGGTCCACGTGTTCGCCGGCCGTGCCACCGCCGCCCACCCGCCCGCCAACCTCGTGCTCCACTCGATCACGCCGGACGGCGTGCCGCTCGCCGAGGCGTTGACCCAGGCCGCCGCCAATCTCGCCGCCAGCGTGCGCAGGGCGCTGTGATTCTCTGACGAGCGCACGGCTTTCCGGTTTGGCCGGCCCGTCGTAGGGGCGCGCCTCGTGCGCGCCCTGAGGCGTGGACGAGCCACGCCCCTACCCAAACCGGAAAGCCGTGCTGACGAGCGGCGCGGCCCCCGAAACAGCTCGACCGTTTCTTGGCGGCGCGGCATTGCTCGCGGCCATGTCCGGCGTTCCCCGCGCGTTTCCGCTCTCCCGTCTTTTGCCTTTGCTCGTGCCCGTGCTCGGCCTCTTCGGCTGCAGCGCGAGCCAGCCGCCGACCCCCGCGCCGTTCAAGACGCCCGTCGTCTCCGCGCCTCTGCCGCCACCCGTGCCCCAGATTCAAATTCCCCCGCTCAAGGGCGTGATGCTCGGGATCGATGTGCTGGAGGCGGAGGGCTTCACCGTCGTAAAGGGAAAGCGCCTCGGCCTCCTCACCCATCCCGCCGGCGTGAATCGCCACGGTGTCCCGACCATCGACGTCCTGCGCAAGGGACCGGGCGTGAAGCTCGTCGCCCTCTTCGGCGTCGAGCACGGGATCAACAATGAGTTTCCCGCCGGGAAAAATTACGCGAGCTACACCGATGCGCGCACCGGCCTGAAGGTCCACTCGCTTTACGACGGCAAATCGCGCAAGCCGACGAAGGAACAACTCAAGGACCTCGACGCCCTCGTCGTCGACCTGCAGGACATCGGCACGCGGAGCTACACGTTTATCAGCGCGATGAAACTCGCCGCCGAAGCGTGTTTTGAAAACGGCAAGGAGCTCATCATCCTCGACCGGCCAAATCCCCTCAGCGGTCTGAAGGTCGACGGCCCGCCGCTCGATGCCGCCCTGGCGGTGAACAACTACGTCGGCGCGTTTCGCGTGCCCTACGTGCACGGGCTCACGATGGGCGAGCTCGCGCGCATGGCCAAGGAAGCGCCCGGCGTGCTCGCGATCTCCGAAGCCGCGCGCGCCAAGGGCCAGCTCACCATCGTGCCGATGCGCGGGTGGACGCGCGCGATGCGCTGGTCCGAAACTGGACTCACGTGGGTCGCAACCTCACCGCGCATGCAGGATTTTTCCGCGGTGCAGGGTTACCCGATGACCGGCCTCGGCTGCGAAACCCCCAGTGGCTTCAAGCACGGCGTCGGCGATCAGTATGCGTTTCGCGGGCTGTCGCACATGACGGCGAAGCTCGAGGTCTACGAAAAGGAACTACGTGCGCTCAAGCTGCCCGGGATCCAGTTCCGCCGCGTGAGCGCACCCAACGCCCGCACCGGCCAGCCTTCGATCGGGCTCTTCGTGGAAATCTCCGACTGGGATGAGTGGCGGCCGGCCGAACTAAACTTCTGGCTGCTCAAGCTCACCTGCAAACTCGAGGGCAAGAATCCGTTCACTGCCGCCAAGGTGAACGACAAAGTGATCTTCGTGAAGCTGCTGGGTTCGTCCGCCTTCGCCGCCGACCTCGTCGCCAAGGGCGCGGCGATCGATGTCGAGGGCTGGTTGCGCACGTGGCGCGCGCAGGCGAAGGTCTATCAGGAACAGAGCAAAAAATACTGGATCTACCGCTAGCCTCCGCCCGTCAGAAAGCATTGTCGCCTGCGCCGCGCAGGTAATGCTCCCGCCATGCCCCGCCCCGCGAAAAAGATTTCCCAAACGCAGCTCGCCCACGAGCTCGGCATCTCGCAGGCGCTCGTCTCGCTCGTGCTCAACGGCCGCAAGCAGGGGATCAACGCCGAGACCTACGACCGCATCTGGGCCCACGCGGTAAAGCGCGGCTACAGCCCGAAAGGCATGCACCTCGCATCATCGCCCGCCGCGCAGGGGCGGCAGGTCGGAATTATTTTGCGTGCGCCGCTGCGGCTGAGCACGCCGACGATGTATTTCGGCCACGTGCAGCACGGCCTGCACACCGCGATCGAGGCGCGTGAGTTTGCCACGGTGTTTCTGGGGGCGGAGGATCAACTTGACGCCAAAAAACTCCGTCGGATTTTTGCCGCCGGCCATTCGTTCCAGGGCATCGTGATCGTGGGCGAAGTCGCCCGCAGCTTCCTCGATCACCTGCGCCGCTTCGGGCTGCGCATCGTTGCGGTCTCGGCGCGCTATTCCGGCCTCTGCCATTCCGTGCTTGGTAACGAACCGCAGGCGCTCGAATCCCTGGTCGAGTATCTGCACGCGCTCGGGCACCGGCGCTTCGGCTGGCTCGGCGGCAACGCCGGGCTCGGTCGGCACGAGGCGCGGTTGCAGGCCCTGGAGTCGGCGCTAGCGCGGGTGGGCCTCGCGCTCGATCGGCGTTACGTCATGAAACAGCAGGAGGGCGACCGCATCGACGGCGCCGACGCCGTGCGTGCCCTGCTGCCGCACGCGGCGCGCAAGGATTTCCCCACCGCGTTTGTCGCCTACAACACACTGATGGCCTCCGGCGCAGTGCGGGAATTTGAGCGGACGGGGTGGGCCGTGCCGCAGCGCGTGAGCATCGCGAGCGCGGATGTGTCACCGCTCGCGACCGAACACGTGCCCCGCATCACGGCCGCGGGCTCCAATCCGGAAAAACTCGGCGAGGCCGCCGCCCGCCTCGTGCTCGAGAGCACGCCCGCCATCGGCGGGGGCTTCACCGACCTGATGCTGCCGGCGCAATTGCTGGTAGGTGACACCACGGGAAAGGCGCCGTGAAGCCGGAGGGAAAAGACCAAGGGACTGAGGACCAAAAGACCTCGGACCCCGATTCGCCCCGCCGCATTCGCCCCTCTAGTCCCCTATGGCGTGTTTTCAAAATGATGGTCATCGCAAGGTGCGCGCAGCGCGCCGCGGCGATCCAGCTGGATTGCTTCGTCGCCGCGCAGGGCGCGGCTTCTCGCAATGACAGCAATTGAAAACACGCCTTAGTTCCTTGGCCTTTGGTCCCTCCGCCCCTTCATCGCGTTTCCCCTTGCGGCCTGATAATTATTAAATCCCACTGGCCGACCGCCTGCCACCCCGCCCGATGACCCCGTTCGACTTCGCCGTTCTCGTCTTCTACTTCGGTTTCATGCTGACGATCAGCTGGGTCTTCCGGCGGTTCGTCACCAACGTCAGTGATTATTTTCGCGGCGGCGGCAAGGCGCTGTGGTGGATGGTTGGCGGCTCCGCGTTCATGGTGCAGTTCAGCGCCTGGACGTTTACCGGCGCGGCGAGCCAAGCCTACCGCGACGGCTGGCCCATCGCGGTGATCTACTTCGGCAATGCGCTCGGCTTCGTCCTGAGCGCCTGGCACTTCGCCCCGCGGCTCCGCCAGCTCCGCGTCGTCACCGGCATCGATGCGATTCGCCAGCGGTTCGGCCGGACCAGCGAACAGTTTTTCACCTGGCTCCAACTGCCCTTCGGCTTGTTGCAAGCGGGCATCTGGCTCAACTCGCTCGCCGTGTTTTTTGCGGCGGTCTTCGAACTCGATCTTTCAACGACGATCGTCGTGACCGGGCTCGTCGTGCTCGTGATGGCGCTGGTCGGCGGCAGCTGGGCGGTGCTCGCAAGCGACTTCATCCAAGTCCTGATCCTCATGCCGGTGTGCCTCGCCGTCACCGTGCTGGCCGTGCTGAAGATTGGCGGGCCCTCGGCCTTCCTCGAAAAAGTCCCCGCTCATCACCTCGATCTCGGGCAGGTTTTTTCCACCGACTTTCTCGGACTTTGGTGCGTCGCGATGGTGCTGAAACAGATCCACACCACGAACAACCTCGGTGACGCCAACCGTTACCTCTGCGTGAAAGACAGCGCCCACGCCCGCAAAGCCGCCTTCCTCGGCGCCGGACTTTTTCTGGTCGGCATCGTGATCTGGTTTCTCCCGCCGATCGCAGCGGCCATCCGTTTTCCAGATCTGCATGCGGTGTTTCCCACGTTGCGCAACCCCGAGGACGCCTCGTTCATCGCTATCGCGCGCGACGTGATGCCCGTCGGGATGATGGGCCTACTCGTGAGCGGAATTTTCGCGGCCACGATGTCGTCGATGGATTCGGGCCTGAACAAAAACACCGGGTTCTTTATCCGCAATTTCTACCAGCCCGTGCTCAAACCACAGGCCAACGATGCGCACCTGCTCAAGGTCGGCAAGATCGCGACCGTCGTGTTTGGGCTCATGATTGTGTTTGTCGCGCTGGAGATGAGCCAGCTGAAGGGGCTCTCGCTCTTCCAACTCACGCAACGGCTCAGCATTTTGATCGGCATTCCCATCGTGGTGCCGCTTTTCCTTGGGCTGATCGTGAAGCATACGCCGCCGTGGTCGGCGTGGAGCACGGTCGTCGTCGGGTTTCTCAGCTCCCTCTTCATCACCAACCACCTGACGCCGGAGTGGGCCGCCGCCTATTTCAAGCTCGGCCACGCGCTGTCGCCCAGCTCCGTGGAATACTGGCGGCAGTCGGCGGAGTTGTTGGGCAATGTCGCCGTGTGTTCCGCGTGGTTCGTCGGCACGAAACTATTCTGGTCGCACACGAACGCCGAAACCCAGGCGCGCATCGGCCAGTTTTTCCACCGGCTCAACACCCCGGTGAACTTCGATCGCGAGGAGGGCGCGCACGCGGCCAACGACAGCCGCCAGTCGCGCGTCGTCGGCTGGCTGTGCCTCGCCTACGGCGCCTTCGTCGTTTTGCTGGCGCTCATCCCCAATCCCGTGGCGGGCCGGCTGGCCTTCGTCGGCTGCGGTGGCATCGTGCTCTTGATTGGGTGGGCCCTGCTTATTTCCAGCCGGAAGCAAAATTTATCCGGGCCATGAAAAATCAAATCACCCTCCTCCCTTTCGCCTGGCTTGCGTTCGGGGCGGGCGCGGGGCTCGCGCAGACCACGGCCAAGCCCGCCACGGACGAACCCGTGAAACTCTCCGAGTTTTCCGTCTCGGCCAAGCCGATGAGCGACTACGCCGCCGCCGAAGCCACCACCGGCACGCGCGTCGTGAGCACCATCCGCGATCTGCCGTTCAGCGTGAATGTCGTGACGGGCGAGCTGCTCGACGATTTTCAAGCCCTCGATTTTCGCGACCAGATGGCCTATACGAGCAACGTCACCGGCTACGAGACGCTGTCGAGCGGCTACAGCATCCGCGGCTTCGACGCCGACGTGCAGCTCCGCAACGGTTTTCGCCGGATCGGCCTGATCGACAAGGTCAACATTGAGCGCGCCGAAGTAATCAAAGGCCCCGCCGCGTCGATCTACGGCGCCGTGTTTCCGGGCGGCATCGTGAATTTCGTCACGCGCAAACCGCGCCCGACCCCGCAGCAGCGCGTCACTTTCACGGTGGGTAACCGCGACCTCGCCCGCGCCCAGCTCTCCTCGACCGGACCGATCGGGACCGGGAAAAAAATCTTCTACCGCCTCGATGCCGCGGCCGACCAGCGCACCTTCGACCAACGCTACAAGGAGAAGAACCAGGCGACGGTCTCGGGTCAGCTGCTCTTCCAGCCGAGTGCCGCGACGAGCGTGAATCTCGAGTTCGAGTGGCTCGAGCGTCGCGAGCGCGGCATCACCTCGAACAGCACCGTGCCGTTTCGCATCCAGACCGGCGTGCTCGATCCCTATCGCATCCCCGCGCAAAACCGCACCTACACGCGCTACCTCGGAATTGCGACCGACCTCATCGACTTCAACTCGCAGGGCCCGCACGCCTACGCCAACCGCTACGTGCGCAACGTCACCGGCACCGTCGAGCATCGTTTCAACGAGGTGTTCTCGCTGCGCAGCGGCGCCAACTGGTTCGAACGTGGCCTCGTGCGCCAGGAAGCCGGCGGCCGCGATCAGTTCAACCCCGCGACGCGCACCATCCAGCGCGGCACCGCGCGCTACCGGCCGTTTCCCGAGGGCGGTGCCACTTGGCAAAACGACCTCGTCGCCTCCTTCGCCACGCCGGGCGTGAAACACAAGCTGCTGCTCACGCTGGACTGGCAGCGGCAGACACAGCAGCCGAAACAATACGACGCCGCCGTGAACCAAGCCTTCCCGGCCGCCGTCGCCAGCGGCCTAAGCATCGACCACCCCGACTACAATTTCGCCGCTTACAAGGACAACCCCGCGCTCTTCTCCACGATTCAAAACGAGGACGACACGATCGATCTCCATGGAATTTTCCTCAGCGAGCGCGCGAGCCTGCTCGACGGCCGACTGCTCATCCTCGCCGGCCTCCGCCACGACCAGGCCAAGAGCACGACGCGCGACCGCGTGTCCGCCACCACCACCGAGATCGATTCGAACGCGTGGACGCACCAGCTCGGGGTGAACTTCCGCTTGTTCCCGCAACTCACCGCCTACGCCAACACGAGCAAGTCCTTCGTCCCGCAGTTTGGCTCCGGTCTCGACGTGAACGGCGTGCGTTTCAATCTGCCCAACGAGACCGGCCAGGGCTGGGAGGCCGGACTCAAGAGCGAGTTGTTCGCCAACCGGCTCGCGTTCACGCTCGGCTGGTTCGACATCGAGTTGGAAAACGTGCCGACGACAGTCACCGACTCTGCCACCGGTCGCACCGTGACCCTCACCAACGGCCGCCAGGCCTCGAAGGGCGCCGAGTTTGACTTCAACTGGATCGTGACGGACGCCCTGCAGTTGTTCGGTGGCTACGGCCACACCAAGGCCCGCGTCGTGAGCTTCGAGGGCGCGCGTCATCTCATCGGTTCGCCCACGCGGCGCACGCCGCGCAACACCGTCGGCCTCGGCGCGAAATACGAGGTGAAGCGCGGCACGCTCAAGGGCGCCTACTTCACCGTGGGCTACCGCTACAACAGTCCGTCGCTGCCGAATCCGTCCACCGGCCGCAACCTCGCCGCCTCCGCCGCCAACCCGATCGTGAACAATCCGATGCCGAACGGCCTGCTGCCGTTTCCGAACCTTGCCCCCGGCGCGCTCGTCACGGCCGGCAGTGTGCGCGTCGATGACGGCCGCGAGTCCGTGCGCAACGCCGCCTACCGCATCGTCGATCTCGGCGCCGGGTATCGGTGGCGGCGCGAACGCCACGTGCACAAAGTGCAGGTGAACCTCGGCAACGTTTTCGATCGGCGCTACACTTACGGCTCCAGCGGGCAGGGCGACCGGCTGGGTTTTTCGGCCACCTACGATCTCACGTTCTGACGCGCATGGGCTCGCATCGTGGTCATCTGATTCTCCTCCCGCCGAACCGCGTGTGGCGCACCTACCCCGGTGGCCGCACGCTTGATGCCCTCGCCGGCGCGGTCGCGCCCGCCGACACGCACTTCGCCGAGGACTGGATCGCATCGGCCACGATCGCGAAAAATCCGCCGGGCACCGCCGCCTACGTCCCGCCTCCCGGCTCTTCTCCTGCAACTTTCAACCCGCAACTTTCAACCGCCCCAGGGATTTCCTCCGTGCGCGTCGGCCGCGATCCGGTGTCGCACGATTTTGCCGCGCTGCTCGCGCGTGATCCGGAATATTTCCTGGGCGCGGCTCATGCCAAAAAATACGGCGCGCAGCCGCAGCTGCTTGTGAAATTCTTGGACAGCGGCACGCGGCTCCACTTCCAAGCCCACCCCACACGGGAGTTTGCCCAGCGTGTGCTCGGCGCGCCCAGCGGGAAAACCGAGGCCTACTACGTGCTCAGTTGTAGGGCGGGGTCTCCGAACCCCGCCACAGGGGGATTCGGAAGCGCTGCCCAACCGGCGGGGTTCGGCGACCCCGCCCGACAACGAACCCTTCCCGACGCGGAACCTACCGGC
>JANNEY010000341.1:0-5206 GCA_031379235.1 Opitutaceae bacterium
AGCACGGTGATGTCGCTCGCGATGTCGAACGATTGCGGTTTCCGGTAGGCGCGGAAATTCTCAATCTCGATCCTCTCGATTCTGATTGGTTCCTGCGATCGGTCGGCCGCCACGGCACCTGTGCGCGGCATAGCCGGTGAAACGACCGGCTCGCCGAACTGCTGTGCAATGCAGTCATTCACAATTTCCTCGGGACCGCGCTGATGCGGTAGGACGAGATACCGTGCGAGCAGCGCTGAGACGCCGTGGCGTTGAAGAAAAACCTGTGCCGAGTCGGGCCGAAGTCCCGCGCCTTGGAGAGGATCGAGTGGAAGGAATGGCAGGCGTGCGAGTGCCTGCGGCATGTCCCCATCCAGCGGAATCACAAACTTGCGGCAGAAGTAAACGTCGGTCTCAACCTTCGAGCAGAAGGCGTCGAAATCGGAATCGGGCTGCAGAAGGCAGAAGACAAAGTTGACGTCCAGTTGCTCCCAATCGCGCTGGCGCTGGTTGCAGAGATTCTTGAAGCCTTCGTAAAGCGTTTCGTAGTTAGCGCGCCAGTCACCATTCGGCAGCGCGAAGGCCGCGAGGTTGTGCGTAGTCTGCAAAAGCAAAAGCGGCGGCAGCGCCTGTGCTGAGTCGGCCTGGCTGATTTCAGCCATTGGCAGCAGCGTGCGCAGATGCTCACGCAAACGACCTGTCATAGCTTCGGCTTCAATTCGCGAGTCGGGCATAAACGGCTCCCTCCAATTCGACCGGAGTATTGGCAACCAAGAATTCCTGCATCAATTCCTGAAAACCGATGGGAAAGCGGCTGTTGCTAGGATCGGTGAATTTAGCACGGGTTTGGATTCCAGCCTGCTTGTTGCGAAAGATGGTGCCGTCACGACTACCGATGGGTGAATTGTGACTGTCGCGAGATACGATCAGCAACTGCCGGCGTTGACTAGCCAGGTGTTTGTCGGCGTGTTTGAGATTTTGCTCGTGGGTTGCACCGCGCACCGCAAGGACATCCACGGCCCTGCCACGAACGGTGACCTCAGCGTGAGCGCCGTTGGTGTTGCTTGTCGTGTCGGTAAAACCAATGCGGAAAATATCGAGGGTATGCGCGACGTGCGCCAACACTTCGCTTTCGGTTGTGCTCCACTCGTCCGCGTGTTTCTCCACCATCTTTATTGGTGGGCCGGCGCGCTCCTTGGTGAAGGCGGGGCAGCCGAGCGAAAGAACTTTGGTTGCGGGAACGGCGGTTTTGGATCGCAGGTCCTGGACATTGAGCACGTGGGTAACCGCGACCGCCGGAGCCAGCGGACTTTGAGGAAGGGAAACGCTCAGGCATTCTATCACATCGAGAGTGTCATTCAGCCATTTGACAGCACCGGGCACGGCTCCGCCTGGAGTTCGCGGGTCTGTTGCTGCGACATCGATGGGGTAAACAAAAGGATTTTCGACGGGCACGCTCTGGCCCGCGGCACCTGGGACGACGGACGCCGGGTTCACTTGAATGAAGGAATGAACGCAAGGGCCAGCTTCGCGAAAGAACACATCGCGGTGCGGATGGACGAGGTTGTTGCCGCGAAAGCGTGGCCCGCCGTTGGAATGCGTGGCGTAGCAATCCGTCGCGGTAAACGTCGCGGTCTGTGGCAGGATCAAGCTGGTGCAACCAAAGGTGTCGGCATGGCCTGGGACATCGCGACCAGCATTGTTGGCAAATACAATACAGGTCCCCTGCCGACTTGAGGAGGGAAACTGGATCGGGTTGTAGAAATCGGCGAGCTCGCCCAGAAACGTGGCGTGGTTTGGCTGGTCGTTATGTTGGACGACAAATAGCCAGGTGAGCGGAATCGTGGCGAGCAGTTGAGCCCCCTCACTGTGCATTGAGTTGAGAAGCCACTGCCACGGTTTATTCGCTCCGACGGTCGCTATCCAATCAAAGCAAACTAGCGAGCTGAAGCGATAAGCTGCGCCACCTGTGGCATAAAGTCCCTTGAAAAGATACACACAGCCCCCGCGAAACATTCGTTGATATTGCGCGTTGTTCTCGGGACGCGACGGGTAGAGCTTCGGTTGAACCCAGCGCTCGACAGTGTTGTTTGCGCCCTTAATCCAAATCACCGCACAATTGACCCATTGATCTGCGGCTACCCGGTCGGCACCATTCGACGCGGTGTGCACAAACGTGTTAGGAGCACCGATCAGCGTGAGATAGTCGGCGCGGACGAGGCCATCTACTCCGCCGATTACGACGGTTCCCGCTGGCCATTCGGCTGCTTGGAGCGTGGCGTCAATGCGGGCGACTCCGGCCAGACCCGGAATGCTGAACTCCGGGAATATCGTAAAGTGGGTCCGCTGGGCTCCATGAGACGCAATGCGGGAGATCGCCAAGGTGCGATCAATCAAGGCAAGTTGTTGTAGCTGAGTTTCGGGACGACATTGAAACGGTTCTGCGGGGGTCAGCGAAAGGCGCGGTTGGGCAATAACCATCCCGACGCGGTCACTGGGGAGTGTTAGGCCGCGCGTTGTTAGATCGACCGTTTCGATGTGAACCACTGGACGGGGTGTTTCACAACTAGCCTGCCGATTCACGAAATTAATGACAACGAAATAGAAACTGCTCCGGGAGAACAAGGGTTGGTATGCCTCGAATTGCTCAGCCGCGCTGGAATGCGCCCCACCCATTTTGGGTGCTGCCAATTGGCGTCAGGGTGTGATGACTGATTGTCACGCTTGATTCAGGGCGGATTCGTTCGGAATGCCGGACTGGATTCAGGAAATTGTTGGTTTCATGAGAGGACTCGCCGGCTTTGACACTTGTGCTTGGCGGCCTTTAACATAACCCAAAACTAAACCTCTAGTTCGCCAACGATGCTTAACCTCAATCTCCGGCCCGAATTTCGCGGGAAAACCCTCAAAGGCACCGTCATCGAGCTGCGCAACAGCAAGGCAACTGGAGCTATCGAGCGCCCCGCTGACGAATTCCTAGACATCACTTATCCGTCCATCGATCTGCTCAAGATGGTTGAAGCGCTTCAACCCGATCAGGCCAAAACCGTCGTTCTCAAGGGCGGACGCGGGCAAGGTAAATCGCACATGATGGCGGCAGCCTACCACCTTCTCAACAATCATACCGCCGCGGTGAAGTGGCGCGACTATTGGGCGACGCGTTTAAAGGATGCGACGGTCGCCAAATTCACTTTTCGCGAAGGTTTTCTTGTGATCGCAGAGGCGATGCACAACCAAAGGTATAAACACCTTTGGGATCTTCTTTGGGAGCAGCATCCGCACGGTCAGTTTGTGAAGGGCCAATGGAGCGCGCGGGGAACGAACGTTCCTAGCGATCAAGATGTCCTCGCGCTCGTGAATCACACCCCTTTCGTCCTCATCTTGGACGAGTATCAGACGTGGTTCGACGGCCTTACGAACACCAAGCAACACCCTCACAGGGTCTGGGCATTTAATTTCATCCAGACCCTTAGCGAGATGGCCAGTGCTCATCCTGACAAGCTTGCCCTCGTGCTCTCAGTGCGGGACGGCAGCACAGACGCTTATCAGCAGGTGCACCGGGTCGAACCACTGGTGGTGGATTTCACCGGCCCGCTCGTCAAACGCGACCGCCGCCGTCTTCTTCTCTACCGTATTTTCGAAAATCGCTTCAACATCCCCGATGCCGACATCGCCGAGTGCCTCGATGTCCACTTCCGCGAATACTGCCGCGTCCGTCAGGTGCCGGCGACGGAGACCGACAAGGAGCTGGCCGATTTCATCGAGGCGTGGCCGTTTTCGCCCAAGCTGCTCCAGTTACTCGATGACCAGGTGCTTATGGCGACCGAGGCTCAGGAGACGCGAGACCTTATCAAGCTCCTCGTCGAGACGTTCAAGGTCGCGGGTGACACTAGCCCGGTGCTCACCGCCGCCGATTTCCGTATCGACAGCGACAAGAGCGCCGTCGGTTCGCTGATCGACAGCGTGGCCAACCAGATTCATCGCGACCTGCGCGAAAAAGCTCTCCGCAATCTCGAAAACGTGAACGAGACGGTGGAAAACCCGGCGCAGGATGTGCCGCACGCCGCCGAGGTTATCAGCGCCCTGTGGTTGCGTTCGCTGACGGTGGACCGACTCACCGGTGCGCATCCCAGCGATCTCTTCATTGACATTACGCGGTCGAAGCCAGTCGATGAAAACGCGTTTCGCGTAGAGCTGTCGCGTATCCGCGAAGGCAGTTTCAACCTTCACGAAGTCGGCGACCGACTCGTCTTCAAAAATGAGGAAAACAACGAGACCAAGCTCCTCGCCAGCGCCCGTAACAACAAACTCTTCGATCAAGGGCAGGACGTGGAATTTCTCGCCAAGCTCCTGCATAGCACGCTGGCCGGAGCGGATGTCTCGCGTTACCGCATCCTAGTTCTGCGCAAGAATTGGGAAAACGATCCATGGAACGACCTGCCCGTCGATGATCGCCCCGCCGCATGGGACAATCGTATTCCACTCGTTGTGCTGCCGGAATTTCCGGAAAACGAAAACGCTGCGCTGGGTCGCTGGGTGGCCAAGCACCTGAGCCAAAAGCGCAACACCGTGCGCTTTCTTCTGCCCGTCAAAGGTGCGACGAATATTTACGTCGATCCCGACATCATTATCGATGCGCGGGCCGCCAAGCTCGCGCAGGAATGGAAGATGGCAGAGAAGGATTTTGGCCCACTGCAAATCAAGTTTGAGCGCGAGGTCACGGCCAAGTTGAAAGGCCGATTCCCCTCATTTGCTATTCTCGACATTTGGGACTTCGGCACTCCGACCAACTGTCAGTTTCAATTCGACAAGCATGACAAGCAGGGAGCGCAGATACCGCCGGGCATTCACACTACGATTAAAGAGAATTTCTTTATCCCGGAGGAGTTCGACGACGTGGTGCGCGCCTTTGCCAAAGCGAACTCCAGTGTGGCTGACCTGCTCAAGGAATTGCAGGAACCACTGTCGGGCGGGAAGCACTCGATCCCGTGGCTCGGCGAAGCCGATATTAAGGACAACCTCGAACACCTGGTGGCACGAGGTGTGATCGCGCTCAATCTGCGCGGCTCGACGTGGATTCAGGCCTTGGCTGTCACCGGCCGGGTAAAACCAGCCAGCGCGGGCCGGGTCAAAACCAGCCACTTTGAGAGGTTAGTTTACGCCGTCGGCGAAGATCGCTTCGCCGGCGGGTGTAATGAACCAACTCAACGTGAGCATCCAACAATCG
>JANNEY010000377.1:0-4479 GCA_031379235.1 Opitutaceae bacterium
CAGCGTCGCCGCTCTCATGCGCGGCAACCCAGGCGCGAATCTTGGTCTGCTTGTCGGCGTGAAGGACGGCATGCTTGTCCTCAAGCGCGCGGAACTTCGCACCGTCGGCGCCGGCGACCTGACGCTGCCACTGCGTCTGGTTGAAGACGGCCGGCGTGTCAGGCTGGAACTGGTAAAAGACGAAGAGCAGTGCGCCGAGCATCACGATGAAAAACTGCATCGGGATCTTAAAAAGGGCGTTGAACATCAGGCCCAGGCGGCCCTCGCGCAGGCGCGCACCGCCGAGGTAGCGCTGCACCTGCGATTGGTCGGTGCCGAAATACGAGAGTGAGAGGAAGAACCCACCGAGGAGGCCCGTCCAAATCGTGTAGCGCTGCTTCAGATCAGGCGTGTAGCTGACCGCCTCAAGTTTTCCCATCGCCCCGGCGATGTGCGCGGCGTCGGGCGGCAGTTTCACGAGCAGCACAACAAACGCCGTGATCATGCCGCCGAAGATGACCCCCATCTGGAGCCGCTGCGTGAGGTTCACCGCCGCACTACCGCCCGTGACGGTGTAGACGATCGCGGTGAGGCCGGTGAAGACAATCGTAAGGTCGAGCCGCCAGCCGAGCACGGTCGCAAGGATGATCGAGGGCGCGTAGATCGTGATGCCCGCCTGCAGGCCACGCTGAAGGAGAAAAAGACCCGCGCCGAGGAGACGCGTCTTCCGATCGAAGCGCTGGCCGAGGTATTCATAGGCCGTGTAAACCCCGAGCTTCCGATAGATCGGCAGGAAGACCGCGCACACCACGATGAGCGCGAGCGGCAGGCCAAAATAATTTTGGATAAACGCGATGCCGTTTTCGTAGGCCTGGCCCGGCAGCGAGAGGTAGGTGATGGTGCTCGCCTGCGTCGCCATCACCGAGAGCCCGATGGTGCCCCACTTCGTGGCGCTGCTACCCTTAAGGTAGGTGTTGAGGCTGTCGGTATGGCGTGTCCGCCAGGTGCCGTAAGCCGCGATGCCAACGATCGCACCAAGGAGCACGAGCCAGTCGAGGGCGTTCATCGGTAGTGGCGCGCGAAAAAGGTGAGCGCGATTACCATGGCGACGAAAGCACCGAAGACGAAGAGATACACGCCACGCCAAGAGCGAAAGCCGGGGACGCCCGGCGAGACATTGTCATCGGGTTCGAAAGGGGGCGTCGCACTCATACGGCGTGCCCTTTCCCACTTTGCAGCCACGACACCCCGGCGGTTCGGCTTTGGCGTCGCGGAAGGTTCGGGTGATGCCTCATGGAGGCTCCAGCGTGAACGGGATCGAGAGTGAAATCCAATCCAGAACTGATTTCGGCGAAGCGTTTCGCGCGAAAATTCCGGGTCACTTTTCGCCATTCGACACGTCGGGCGTCTTCACTCATGACATCGTGCCAGTCAGCGAGTCACACTTCCCCACCCATGCGCCGCTTCCTCCTCCTCGCCCTTGTCTTCGCTCCGCTGGTCTCCGCCCAGACGCCCTCGATCTCGATCGAGGAATTTGAGCCGAAGTCCACCCTGCGCGTCCCGGAGCACAGGCTCACGCGCGCGAAGTTTCCGTTCATCGACGTGCACAACCACCAGCGTGACGTGAGCCCGGCAAAGCTCACCCAACTCATCAGCGACATGGATAGCCTCAACATGGGCATCCTGATCAACTCGCCGGTCAGTCGCGGGCAGGGCAAGTGGGTCGCCGATGCCGTTCCAGCGATGAAGGCGCGCGCGCCCAACCGCTTTGCAGTGATGACCAACATCGACGAGTCGAACCTCGAGGATCCAGGCTATGGCGCGCGCGCCGCCGCGCAGCTTGAGACCGACATCAAGGCCGGTGCCATCGGCCTGAAGGTCTGGAAGCACTTCGGTATGACGCTCGGCGACAGTAAGGGCCGCATTCACGTGGACGATCCGCGCTTCGATCCCGTGTGGGCGATGGCCGGCAAGCACAAGATTCCCGTGCTCATCCACACGGCGGATCCGTGGGGGCTCTTTCAGCCGATGGACAAGAACAACGAGCGCTGGCTCGAGCTGAAGATTCAGGCCCGGCGCAACCAATCGCAGCAGACGGAATATACCTGGGAGCAGCTCATCGAGGAACAACACCGCCTCTTCGCGCGCCACCCGGAGACGACGTTCATCGCCGCGCATCTCGGCTGGCTTGGCCACGACCTCGGAAAGCTCGGCGCGTTGCTCGACCGCCTGCCCAACGTCTACGCGGAAATTGGGGCCATCACGAGCGAGCTCGGCCGCCAGCCGCGCGCCGCGCACCGCTTCTTCGTGAAATACCAAGATCGGATCATGTTCGGAAAGGACGCCTACAACGTAAGCGAATACTACGTCTATTTCCGACTGCTCGAGACCGACGACGAGTATTTCGACCCGATCCGGAAATACCACGGCATCTGGAAACTCTACGGCCTCGCGCTGCCCGACGACGTGCTAAAAAAACTCTACTACAAAAACGCCCTGAAGATTTTCCCGGGCCTGTCCTCCGCCGGATTCCCCGAGTAGCAGCAGCCGCACTCCGCAAAAAAAGGCTCCGGTCAGCGCATAGTTTGACCATACCACTGAAGCTGGGGGTTTATCTCCGCTGGGGCGGACACAAAGCCCGCCCCGCATTCGGAAATTTGCGTCCGACCCTGCATTCCGCCGCCAACCGTGGAAACGACAGTGGCGGCGGCCGGACCTCGTGGTTTATTTCTGGTTCGTGAACGCGATGGAATACTGCGTGTCCGCCCACGCCATCTTGATCACGCCGGCACCAACACCGGTTTTTTCCACCGCCATCGTGAACAGATCGACGTTACCGTCGGTCTTGCCCTTCTTGAGATCGACGCGCGCGAGCTCGTTGGCTTTTTCCGCCTCCTCGTTGTAGGGGATGCCCCACTGGCCCGTCTTTTTATTGATGACGAGCTTCGCGGAACCATCGGCCTGCGGCACGGTGAAGATCGAGTAGGTGCCGGCGGCCAGCGCGTAACCGCCGATCAGGATGGGTTTGGCCGCCGTAAGCAGCGTCGCCTCGTTGGCGCCGGTCCGCCACACTTTGCCATAGGGCACGAGGCTGCCCCAGATCTTGCGGGGCTCGCCACCGCCGGGAGGTTTCGCGCCGGGCCGGCTGTAGGCGATTTTGACTTCGTTGCCATCGATATCAGCGCTGACCGTGGCGGGCGGACTCGGACGGGCTTTTTTCTTTTTCTGTTCCTGGGCTCCAGCAGTGGTCGCGCCGAGAATCGCGGCCGCGAGGAGGGTGATAAATTTGAATCGGGATAACTTCATGATATTGGGTTTTAGGGGGAGAAATTTTGCGGCCATGAGTCCGGGCACGACCCGGGCAATGCTCCGCCAGACGAACGCGGAGCGACGCGGCTGCGCCGCGTCGTCCGTCGCCTGAAAGTTACTTGAGGCTCGCGATGAGCTCGTTGTTCAAGCGCACGTATTCGTCGCGCAGCAGTGGGCTCGGCGCCTTTGTCATCGCGTCGGCGAGCGACGCTTTGGCGGTGGCGATCGCTCCGGCTTTGTCGCCCAGTGCGGCCTGCACCTTGGCCTTGCGGTAAACGAAATAGAACGCGTCGGGCTGCTCTGCGATCGCGGCGTTCATCCACGCAAGGGCTTTTTTGAGGTCGAGGCCGTTATCGAGGTAGAACATCGCGGCATTCACGTAGGGTTTCTTCGCCGCCGGTCCCGCCATGAAGGCCTCGATTTGCGGGAGGAGCGAACTCAGGTCGACCTCGAGCTTCAGGGAAATCAGCGTGCGCTCCCAGATGAGATTCATCGTGGCGGAACTGTCGCGGAGGCTGTTGAAATCGATCGTGAAGGTCTCCACCGGCGCACCGAAATCGATCACGCGGGCGGTGACACGAAGGGTGTCGTTCTTCTTGTCGTAGGCGTAGGAGCCCCATTGCTGGCCCGCTTTCTGGAAAATCACCGTCCACTCCTCGCGCCCAGGAACCGTGAAGAGTTCGTAAGTGCCCGCCGCGAGCGCAGAGCCCTGCACCTTCACATCGGTGCTGAAAGAAATGCGGGTCGCGTTGTTCGCGCCGGTGCGCCACACCGCGCCATATGGCTCGAGTTTTCCGAAAATCTCGCGGCCTTTCATGCTCGGGCGCGAATAAACGACCTCGATGTCGGTGACGCCCACACGCTGCTTCAGCGTGGCGGTGGGGCTCGGCGCCGGCAGATCAAGCTTGGCGGCGGGAGCCTGGGCGAAAGCACCGGCCGAGATGATTGCACTCACTACGAGCACACGCGAACGGGAGAACAGGGATGAGATCATGAGGGTATGGGGCGCCACGGTGAACGTGTTGGACGAGAAAATCCAATCCAGAACGCACATTCACGATCCTATCCGGCGCACCTACGCGCGAAGCTCGATTGTAGGGCGGGGTCGCCGAACCCCCCCGTGCGGGCGTGCGCGGAAACAGAACGCGCGGCCTGGTCGCTTGAAACTGAGCGACGAGGCGTGCGATCAGG
>JANNEY010000380.1:0-25381 GCA_031379235.1 Opitutaceae bacterium
GTGACCCGTCTTCTCGTCCTCGACGGCAACGACGACGGCAAGCTCGCCCGGGCTGAGATGCTCACGCCCCCGACCGCGTCGACCGAGTAATACCAGCGTCCTGTATCGATTAGACTATTCCGAGGTGGGGCTGGCTCTCCGAGCCGGCCTGGGTTGCAGGGCGACTCGCCGGCCGGAACTCAGGCCGCTTGCGGAGAAGCGGCCCCACCCGCGAGAAGTCCAAACTTCAAGGGACGTTGGTATTAGACCGGACCTTGAAGGTAAATCGTGCACCCTATCTGCCGCGCGCGGAGCGCCCGGCCCACCACGATCAATCGGCACGAGTCCGTCTCAGCCGAGCGGCACGCGCTCGAAGCCGGTAAAATCGATCTCGCCGGGCACGCCGAAGGGCGCGGCGTTCACCGAACCAAGGGCGATCCGGCCCTCGCGCACATCAAGTCGCGGCCACGAATCGGCCGCCGCCGAACGGACGTAGAGATCGCCATGGCGCGCGAGCGCGTGGCGTTGCAGCGCGGGCGGAAACTGCGCCAGGCCCGCGAAGTAGTGGTGACCGTTCCGCTCCACGCTCGTCACGCCCAAGGCCGCCTGTGCCGCGAGATCCTGGAGCGTCGAAATCGGGCCAACGTTGCCCAGATCCTCACCGCTCAGCACCGCCGGCAATCCGGCCGCCCGACGTTGCGCAAGCAGCCCGGCGTTGATGACGCTTTTAAAGACGCCCTTGCAGTTCTTGTGGCTCGTCCCCGCGTAGCCGAGCGCGAGCGCGGTCGGCAGGCTGGCCAGCTCCGCGTCGCTTTCGTCGATGATGATCGGCGGGCGGTCCGGCCAAGCGCGCGCGAGTTCTCCGATCGCCGGCGCGAGCGCGACGCGGCGATGCCACGGCTGTTCGACGTAGAGGAGGCGCGGCCAAAATTGCGCGAGCGCGGGCAGCGATCGGAGGTCACGGTAGTAATCCGCAAACGCCGCGACGTCGTGGAAGCTCTCGTTGCCATCGAGCGAAAAGGCGTAGTCACCGCCACATTCTGTTTGAAGGACGCCGGCCATGCGCTCCAGCCGATCGCGATCCCGCGCCACCTCGCCGTTGATTTTGATTTTGAAATGCCGCAGCCCGTAGAAGCGGATGCACGCGTCGAGGGTTTGCGGCAACCCGTCGTCCACGCGCTCCGCCGCCGGCAAATCACCTGCCGTAATCGGATCGGAAAGGCCCACGGTGTGCCGCGCAAAAACGGTGAGGGTTGGCGTCGCCGGCAAGTAGTCCCGCGGGGCCAGGCCCACGAGCGCCGGCTGCACCGCACCAAGATCGATCCCGAGAAAATTTTCCCGCAACGCCGCGGCGAGCGAAGCGCCACGCGCGCGACACACCGCGTGGATGAGCGCCCTCTCCACGAACGACGTGCCGAAGTTCGCCAGCAGCGGCGGTAATTTTTCTGCCGCCGCCCACGCCATCTGCGCCGCGTAAAGCTCGCGCCAGAAGGCAAAAGGTGTCGCCGCGCGAAGCGCGTGCGCGTGCCGCACCGCCGCGCGGATTACGCGCAGCATCTCTTCGATTTCGTCGGCGAGCCCACGCGCGGGATCTTTTGTGAACCACTTCGGCGGCAGCAGATCGGCGGCGAGTCCGGTCTCGGTTTTTCCATCGAGATCGAAGGTGAGGCGCGCGACGAGTTGCGGCACATCCGTCATCGTCGCGATGCCGTAGCGGAACGGCATGCGCGCGCGCAGCTCCAGGCGGAAGAGTTCGGCGGAGCGGAGGGAGATCATGTCACGGCGATTCGAGGTGGAGCGCGTTGACCCCAACGCGCTTCAGGGCGTGCGCACGGTCTCCAAGCCAGCGTCTTGGGGTCAAGCCGCTCCACCTTTTCCCACCAGCGCCTCGTAATGCGGCAGCGGGGCGAAGATGCCGCCGCTCCGCGCGTAGTAGTCGGCATCGAGTTCGAAAACCCCACGCTTGGTCGTCGCCCACGGCGCGTCGGGCGCGGGATGATGACCGCGCATCACGTCCCAGTTCCGGTAGTTCTGATGGCCGTTGGTTTCAAGCAGGCCGAGGCCGAGGCCGGGAAACGGCGCGAGCCGCGCGGCGACGTTCTTGTTCCACTCGACGAGCAGCGGACTCACGGTGAGGTCGGCGCAGAAACAGGGCACGCCGCGCTGATGCGCGAGCTGCGCGATCTTGAGCGACATGCTGAACGTCTTGGCGATCGGCTTGAGCGCGATGGCGGTGTAGCCCATCTGGATCCGCTTGAGCGCATCGGCATCGGTGTGCGCGCTCTCGTCGGCGGCGACGCGCGCGGGGATGTCGCGAATATCGATTTCCAGCTCCTCGGGAAACGGCTCCTCGATGAGCGCGATTTGCTCAAAGGCCCCGATGGCCTTCGCGTGATCGAGCAGGCGGAGGAGCGCGTCCTTGCTCTCGTAGCGGCCGTTGGCGTCGAAATAATACGGCAGCTTGCCGCTCGCGGAATACGGCGTGCGCGCGTGACCGATGGCGGCATGGATCGCGGTGAGCCGCGCCTTGTCCTTCTCCAGCATTTCGGCCTGCGTGCCCGGCTGGCCGATCTTGATCTTCATGAAGAAATAGCCGGCCTCGACGGCAGCTTTCATTTCCTCGATGGGGATGCCGTAGGCCATCAGCGGAATGCTCGCGACCTTGGTGTGGCGCGTCGCGAGGGCGGGCCGATAAGCGAGGGGAATGAGGTCGTCGAAATTCGCGATGCCGTTTTCCGCTGCGAAAAGCCGCCACACCGCGAAATCGACGCCGACGAGTGCGTTGAGGGCGAAGGTCTCGCGCAGCGCCGCGTGGCCCGTGATTTTTTTCGCGTAGGCCAACACCTCGTGCCGGATCGATTCGAGCAGCGCGACGGGATCGGTGAACGTCCGGCCCTTGAGTAGCTGCAACGCCTGCTCGGTGACGGCATACATGAGCGCGTTGCCGCCGCTCTCGCTGTGGCCGGCGAACACGTGCGCGTCGCTCCAGAGCACGCCCTGCGTGCAGAGCCCGACACCGCGTTTGCCGCCCGCGCTTTCGAGCAATGCAATGCTCTGCCAGATTTCCGACTGGTAGCCGCCCTTGAAGCCAAACGGCCGCACGAGCGGCTCGCGCTCAAAGTTGGAGCCGACGCGGGCGATGGTGATGGGACGAGGTGAAGTCATGATCATCAAGTAGGGCGGGATTCAGCCCGCCTTGGGAAATTTCCGCAGAAAGAAAAGGCGGACTGAAGTCCGCCCTACTTCACGCGATTCCGGCCTTCGCCAAGTAGCCCTTGAGCACGGCGCAGTCCTTTTTCATCAGGGCCTTCATCTGCGTGAGGCGGTCGGCCGCACTGAGCGAGGCCGGCGGTTTTTCAAAGGGCGAATACTCGAGATGCACCGAAATTGGACCGCCGATGCCAAGTTCCTTCACGAGTTTGAAATAGGCCTCGAAGGGCACGATCCCCTCGCTGAGCGGCACGTTGTCGATCGCGGCTTTGCCGGGGGATTGAATCCACTTGAAGTCCTTAATGTCGGTGCAGCGAATCCACGGCGCGAGTAGCTTGAGCTGGAGCGGCCACGACAGTGCTCCTTCGATGGTGGCATGGCGGATATCGTATTGCACGCCGAGGGCACGCGGATCGATGTCCTTCAACAGGTGGTAGAGATCCCAGACAGGACTGCCGACGCGGATGCCGGAGTGATTCTGAATCGCGCCGTGAAGGCCGAGGCTGGCGTTGAGCGCCGCGAGTTCTTTCAGCGCGGGCTGGAGTTTTTCAAAGGTGCCGAGCACGCCAAGTTTCGCGTCGTAATTCCAGTTGCCGAGGCGGTAGAATTTCACGCCGTGCTTCGCGGCGGTCTTGAGGAGCGTCTCGGTGTGCGGCTCGCGCACGCCGGTGATGTCGGTCGTGATCATCTCGACCTTGAGGCCCGCGGCGCGCGCGGCGTCGATGGCGCGCGGGAGGTCTTCCGTCACTTTTTCCGGGAGCACATGGGCCTGGGCCTTGCGCACCGTGTAGTCGATGCCGCCGTAACCGCACTCGGCGATCAGCTTCGCAGTGTCCGCGAGCGAAAGCGTGTGCAGCGGCTTGGAGAAAACGTGGAGGGTCGTCGGGCCAGCGGGGGCGGAAGACGCGGCGGCCATTTTCTTTTCCGCGGCCGAAACGGATGAGGTGGCACCGACGAGCGGCAGGGCGGCGCCCGCAAGGGCGAGGCGGGAGACGAAATCGCGGCGGGAAACAGGTGCGGAGGATGAAGTGGAAACGGGAGTGGAGTTCATGGGGGCGGAGGGGAAGGGCGCGATTCAGGCAGTTGGCCGACGGTCGCGCCAGAGAGAAGTGCAACGGGGCCGGCCGATACCCGTCGGGCCGACGATCCCAAAACAGGTGCCCACGGAACACACGGAATACACGGAAGGAAAAGCCTCCTGAATTCGGACGTTCGCGCGCTGCGAGCATAGCCATCCCGTGATGGATTTTTTTCCGTGTATTCCGTGTGTTCCGTGGGCCAACCAGCCTGTCGATTGAGTCGCCGATCAGCCCTTGCCGCCGCGCAGCACCACGAGGTGATCGACGCCCTTGGTCTCGAATTCACGCCAGTAGTTGTCCTCGATCGCGGCCAGGCGTTCCTCCTCCTCGTCCGTCAGCTCCTCGGTGAGCTTGGTCGCGCCGAGCTCGGAGCGCAGATCGCGCTCGGCGAGGCGGTGCACGAGGTCGCCCCAAAAGGCATCCTCAATGAAGCGGTCGAGTTTCTCGCCCACCGGACCGTCGGTGAGTTTCTCGTTGGGGAAGAGCTGGCCGTTCACATCGGCCTCCACGAGGTCCGCGCAGCCGAAGACTTCCGCGAGACCAAAGATCTTCTGCGCCACCTCGGCGTAGCGTTCCGGCATGGTCGCCGGATCCTCGGGGCGCGCGCCCGTGACCCAGAGGCCGAGGTGCGCCAGTTCGAGGAGGCGCGTGTATTCTTTCTGCGTGAACGAAACCTTCATCCGCCAACAGAGGAGGCATCGCGCCACCGCGCGCAAGGTCGGAGTGGCAGGCCGTCGTTGACCCCCAACGGGCGATGCCGTGTGCTGGCCTCACCCCGATGAGTAACCTGCCCTCCGCCTCCGCACCGGCACCGGCCAAATCGACCCGTCTCGTCTGCCTCGATGCCCTCCGCGGCTTCGACATGTTTTGGATCCTTGGCGCGGACGCGCTCGTGCAAGCGCTGAGCGAGGTCAACGGCTCGGCCGTTGCCAAATTTTTAGCCGGTCAGCTGGATCACCGCGCCTGGGAAGGCTTCACGTTCTACGATCTGATTTTTCCCCTCTTCGTTTTCATCTCGGGAACATCGCTCGTCTATGCGCTTTCGAAGCAGATCGCGGAGCATGGGCGCGCCGCGGCGGCGAAACGCGTGCTGATTCGTGGCGCGTTGATTTTCACCATCGGTATTTTCTACAGCGGTGGCTTCACCAATCCGTGGCCGGACATGCGCCTGCTCGGCGTGCTGCCGCGCATCGCGCTCGCCTACACCGGCGCGGGCCTGCTGTTCTGTTTTCTCCGGCCGCGCGCGCTCGCCATCGTGGGCGCGGCCATCTTGCTCGGTTACTGGGCGCTGCTCGCGCTGGTGCCGATCCGCGACATCCAGCTCGAAAAGTCCGTGATCGCCGGGCACCTCAGCACGGCCAAGCCCACACCGGAGCAGGTGCGCGCGGCGTTTGAAGCGACGACCGCGCGCGTCACCGGCCACTACGAGCCAGGCTACAACCTCACCAACCATCTCGATTTCCAATTTCTCCCCGGTCGCAAATACGACACCTATTACGATCCCGAGGGCATCCTGAGCACCCTGCCGGCCATCGCGACGTGCCTGATCGGCGTGTTCGCGGGGTTACTCATGCGGCGCACCGATCTCGGAGACGTGCAGAAGCTCCGCACCTTGATCATCGGTGGCCTCGCGTGTGTGGCGCTCGGCTGGCTGTGGCATCTGCAGTTTCCGGTCATCAAAAAAATCTGGACCTCGTCCTACGTGCTCGTGGCCGGCGGTTACAGCCTGTGGTTTCTCGCCGCGTTTTTCTACATCGTGGACATGCGGCAATGGCGCCGCTGGTGCGTGCCTTTTCTCTGGATCGGGATGAACCCGATCACGCTCTACCTCGCGAGCAACATCATCAAATTCCGCGTGCTCGCGCAGCGCTTCGTCGGCGGTGACATCAAGACGTGGCTCGACGCCCACATCGGCAGCGGCGCGGGCCAAGGCATGCTGGCGATCGTCGGGCTGGCGCTGATGTTCGTCTTGGCGCGATTCCTCTACCAACGGCAGATTTTCCTGCGGGTTTGAGCGCGGGCGCGCTGCCTTCCCGAAGGGAGGAGCCCGCTTGCGGCGATTTCAGACAGGCCAAAAAGGCGCTCAATCGCCTGCAAGCGGGCTCCTACCTCAACCCGGCGTCACTCGCGCCACGAGCATTGGGCGAAAAGCGCTGCGATACGACCACGCGAGGTAAAGCTCGAGCGCGAGGATCACGAAGCCCATCACCACGCCCGACGGCGCAAGGAACGCATGCACCGCCACGATGTTTACGATCACCGGCGCGAGGATCGTGAGCGCGAGCGGGACGAAACGGTTCAACAGCAGCAGCAGGCCCATCACGACCTCCGTGCCTTTCACGAGCTTGAAGAGAAAACCCGTGTTCATCATGGCCACGGAAAACTCCACGAGCGCCTTCGGCATCTGATCCGCGGGCGGCGGCGGGATGAAGTTCAGGAATCCATTCAGGCCGAAAACAAAAAACATCAGCCCGAGCAACACGCGGGCGATGGTGGGGAGATGGCGGGCGAACGATTGGGCGGGAGGAGCGTCGGTGGACATGGCGGGGCGAGCTGAAGCTGAGGTTGCGAGCGACTATTTCTTCGCGCCGCCCTCGGCGAGCGTTTTCAGGCTGGCGAGGCCGATTTCAAACTGCCCGCCGACCATCTTCTCCATGCTCATGAAGAGGCACATGACTTTCCCGACATAGTTTTGCGGGCCATACATGTGCCAGGTCATGACCGTCTTGTTGCCCTCGGGTTTGAAGGTGAAATCGACGGTGCTCGTGCCTGCCATCGGCTTCTTCCAATCCATGCGCAGGCGCACGAGTTCGCCGGGTTTGGTCTCGATAATCGTGGAGGCGCCCGCGCCGATCTCGCTGTTGCCCTCCCAAGCACAGACGGAGCCGACACCGGTGGCCGGCCCCGAGAAGGTGTTCTTCACGTTGGGATCGAGTTTCATCCACGGATTCCAGACGAGGAACTTGCGGTGGTCGTTGACCTGTTCGAACAGCGCCTGGGCCGGGGCCGCGATGGCGAGGCTGCGCTTGACGGCAAACTCACCGGGTTGAAACGCGGCGACGATGAGGATGCCGGCGATGATGACGACGAGGCCGAGGAGGATTTTTTTGATCATGGGGATTTAGGGTTCAGGGTTTGGAGTTTAGGGTCTGGGGGTGGAGCGCGTTGACCCCAACGCGCTGGTTTCAGATTTCAAGCATTCCATTACGCTTCCGCCGGACGGGCGCGGACCTCGTTCAGCACGGGGCTGCAGTTGAGCAGCGCGCGCACTTCGACGGTCAATCCGATCGACAGTCCGGGGCACTGTTTCGCGATGGCGGCGGCCTCGTCGAGGTCGGCGGCCAAGACGAGAAAATATCCGCCGATCGCTTCCTTGGCCTCGGCATAGGGGCCGTCGGTCACGCGCGCGCCATTCGCCCCGGACACGACGCGGCCGCCGAGGCCGAGCGGATGGGCGTGCAGCACTTTGCTTTGCGCGGTGAGGCTTTCGAGCCAGTCGTTCCACTGTTTCGCCATCGCCGTTTTCTGCTCGGGCGTGAGGTGCGCGTGCGACTCGGGCCCGGCGTTGCGGAAGAGGAGCAGGAAGGGAGACGCGGGTGTAGGTGCAGCGGGCGTGGTGGACATGGGAGGGCGTGGGGAGAGGCGATCTTCGGCGCGAACGGCTTATGGGAGCGTCCGACAAATTTTGCTGGTGGTTGAATCGAGGTAGAGCCGGGACCTCCGGGCCCGGCTGGAGCGATGGCGGCGACCAAACCCGTCGGGCCCGGCGGTCCCGACGCTACCAAAATCTAAATCATCGTTGGTCAGCGGTATCACGCGGTGCGAGCGGCGGCGCGGAGTTTTTTTAGGTCGAGTTTCACCATCTGCGTCATGGCGGTAAACATGCGCTGCCGGCGGGCGACGTTTTTGTCTTCGATCATTTTCAGGAACTCGGTCGGCACGATCTGCCACGAGACGCCGAACTTGTCCTCGAGCCAGCCGCACTGGACTTCTTTTCCGCCGGCGGAAAGGTGTTTCCAATAATAGTCCACCTCGCGCTGCGTGGGGCACTCGACGACGAAGGAGATGGCCGGGGTGAAGGAGCAAACCGGCGGGCCGTTGAGCGCGATGAACTCCTGGCCGAGCACGCGGAATTTCACGGTCATGACAGCGCCGACGGGAACGGGGCCGCCCTCGGGATAGCGGGTGAGGCTGAGGATTTTTCCGCCTTTGAAGACGGAGACGTAAAACTTCGCCGCCTGCTCGGCCTGCTGGTTGAACCAGAGGAAGGGCGTGATTTTTTGCGCGATGATTTTCATAGGTAAACAGGATTCTAGTTTTCACCGGACGGCGCGCCGTCAGTCGCCGCGAGGGCGATGAGCAGCGCGAGCATGAGGACCGCGGGGAGCATCGGGTTGAGTGGGTTCACTGCTTCAACGAACGAGGCGGCCGGATCCGGACACCAGTCACCCCTGACGGAGCGCGATTGGTGGAATGGCTACCTCCTCGGCTCATACCGCAGCACCACCGCTCCCGAGGCGAACTCCCGGCGGCTGACGAGTTTTAAGTCGAGCGGCTTCGACAGTCCGGCGAACAACGCCGGCCCATGGCCCGCCAGCCTTGGGTGCACCACGAACTCATACTCGTCGATCAAGCCCAGCTCCGCCAACGCGAGCGGAAGTTTCACGCCGCCCACGAACAGTCCGCGACCCGGCTCCTGCTTGAGCCGTTGCACGGCCTCTGCCAGATCTCCGCGCAGAAGCTCCGCGTTCCAATCGATCCGCTTCAAGGTGCTCGACACGACATATTTTTTTGCCGCGTTGATTGTCCGGACGAAAGGATCCGTCGATTCAGGGCCCGCTCCCATCGGCACCGACGAACGAAACGCCGACTCCATCATCTCGTAGGTCACCCGGCCAAGGAGGAGGGCGTCCGCCCGGTTGAGGTTCTCGGCCGCGTGCCGATGCAATTCATGCAATTCTTCGTCGGCGGAAATGGCCCGATGATCGCAGCAGCCGTCCAGAGTGACATTGATGGAATAACGGAGGGGTCTCATCAGGCAGGAGGATGGATTTTTTTTGGATGCCAAACTCTGGTTGGTGGTGGGTCGTGTCGGCCCTTAGGCCGGCGGCACGGCGCTCAGGTGGCAGAGTTCCCAATGATGGCCGTCGGGGTCGTCGAAACCCTGCATATACATGAAGCCGTGATCCGTGGGTGCGGGCTCTTTTGTGCCGCCGGCCGCCACCGCCTTGGCGATGAGTTCATCGACCTTGGCGCGGCTTTCGACGGTCAGGCAGAGCGAGACTTCGGCGGCCTTCGTGGTATCGCAGATGGCCTTCGGCGTGAACGATTGCCACTTCGCGTGCGAGAGCGCCATGTGGTAAATCTCCTCGCTGATGACGATGCAGGCGGCGGTGTCATCCGTGAACTGGGGGTTGTGCGCGTAGCCGAGCGCTTTCCAGAAGGCCAGGGTGCGCGGCAGATCGGCCACGGGGAGGTTGATGAAGATTTGGGTTTTCATGGGGAGGAGGGTTGGGTTCAGCGGCGGCAGTTTTGATTGTCAGATTATTTTTCCAGTCCGGCGGCGCGGGCAAACGCGTGGAAATCGAGGGCGGTGTTCTGGTCGTGGACAATTCGCCAAGCGCCTTCCTGCACTTGGAAAACGTAAACGAGCCACGTCTCGAAGGGCCCCGCCTGTGGGTTGGGCTGATAGGTGTAGCGCACGAGCGCCATCGCCATGTCCTCACCGACGACCTGGTGGACGACCGAGCCCGTCCATGTCCAATTCGGGTCCTTAAACCATTGTTCGTGAATGGCGATCGTCTCGGCGCGCGTTGTGAACGCGTGGCCGTTTTGAACGACCGTGTAGAGGGTATCGCCGAGCGACAGGTGGGATTTGAAGGCCTCGATGTCACGGTTGGCGATGGCCGTGAAATGGGCTTTCAATGCTGCGTCAAAGTCGGGCCTGGGGCCCTGGAGTTTGGGTGGGTTCATCAGATTGCGGGAGTTGGCCGACGTGCCGGGATCAGTTCGGGATCTCGGGCTCGACGAGTTGCGCGCGCTGGACGACGCGCTGGAACCGGATGGTGTGGGTGGACGTGGCGGAGGTTTCCTATTCTGGGGGTTGACTGC
The DNA here is from genome assembly GCA_031379235.1 of Opitutaceae bacterium. Taxonomy (GTDB): domain Bacteria; phylum Verrucomicrobiota; class Verrucomicrobiia; order Opitutales; family Opitutaceae; genus ER46. The sequence goes on from JANNEY010000380.1 coordinate 10,380, forward strand.
TTGATTCGGGTTGGATGCGCGTGCCGACGGGACACGACACAGCGCAGCGACCACCTCAACGAACGGGGCGGGGCGATTCGGACGGGGCTCCTTTTTTCTTCAGGAGACGACGACCTTGAATCCGCCGTAGAGCATGCGCTTGCAGTCGAAGGGCATCTTCTTCGGGTCGCAGATCGCGGAGAGGCGCGGGTCCTTCATGACCGCGGCGTTCACGCGGCTGCGGTCCGCGCGGGATTTGTAGGTGACGAACGCGAGCACGACCGTCTCGCCGGCCTTGGCGCGGATGCCCTTCGTGAACGCGAGCGCCCACGGCGCCGCCGCGTTGTCGAGCGCGCACTCCTTGTAATCGAGCGCGCCGTGCTCGCGCCAGATGGGGGCGCATTTGCGCGCGATCGCGAGGTAGGTGGCGAGTTTGCGCTTGGACACGGGAACGACGAAGCCGTCGACATAGTTGGGCATGGGAGGTCTCCTGTTGGATGGTTTGTTTTTTCTGGGCGTGGCGCCGAAACGGCGCGCACAGAGATTCGACGAACGAGGCGGAGTGTTTCGGACCGGGCGCGGTTTCCTTTTTCCGGGGCTCGCGACAGGAGCGGAAACCGGCCTCCGCTTCAACGCTTCACTTGGCTGTCCGAACCCAGCACCGTCGTTCGTTGTGGATTCGGAATCATCCTCTCTCTCGCCAGCCCTTCTGCCATGAAAACTCCGCCCGCCCCGGTCCCCTTCCTCCTCCTCTTTCGCAACACTGGCCCGGAAAACCACGCGCACCTCTCGCCCGACGACCGCCAGAAACTCATCGTGAACTGGAACGCGTGGTTCGACGGCCTCGTCGCGCAGGGCAAGGCCACCGAGGGCCAGCCGCTCGAGCTGCCCACGCGCGTCGTCTCCAGCGCCGGTGGCGCGCGCGTGGTGGACGGCCCCTTCGCCGAAGCGAAGGAAGCGGTCGGCGGCTACGTGAAACTCCTCGTCGCCGATCTCGCCGAAGCCACGGCCATCGCGCAGCGCCACCCCGGCCTCGCCTACGGGATGCTGATCGAGGTGCGCGAGATGACCGTGCATTGCCACCTCGGGGTGAACACGCGCGCAGGATAGCTCATCCTGACGCAGAGGCAGAAGAGGAACCACGAATGGACACGAAGAGACACGAATTCAAAAAGCACTTTCCAGAAACCCTGTTTTCAGTTCGGCCTTTTTCCATTCGTGTTTGTTCGTGTCCATTCGTGGTTGAACTGATTTTCCCCGACTAGGTTTTCGCATGCCTCCCGAATCTCAAACGCCCGCCGCTCCCGCGCAGCTCGTGGAGAATTTCTTCCGCCACGAGACCGGCCGGCTGCACGGCGCGCTGCTCCGGCTTGTGGGCACGCACAACTTCGCGCTCGCCGAGGATGTCGCGCAGGAGGCCATGCTCCGCGCCCTCCGCGTGTGGTCGATGGGCGGCGTGCCCGCCAACCCCTCCGCCTGGATCACGCAGGTCGCGATGAATCTCGCGCGCGACGCGCTCCGCCACGGCCGCATGGCCGGTGGCAAGGAGGCTGCACTGGTCACGCACGCCGAGGTCACCGCCCCGCCCCCGCCGAGCCCCGCCGCCGCCCTCGTCCGCGCGCACGAAATCCGCGACGACACGCTGCGACTCCTCTTCGTCTGCTCCCACCCCGCCATCGCGGCCGACGCGCAGGTCGTGCTCGCGTTGAAAATGCTCTGCGGCTTCGGCACCGGCGAGATCGCGCGCGCGTTTCTCACCAGCGAAGCCGCCATCGAAAAACAGCTTACGCGCACCAAGCAGCGCATCGCCGAAGCCGGCCTCGCCTTCGAGCTGCCCGACGGCGCCGACCTCGCGCCGCGCCTCGACGGCGTGCTCGCCGCGCTCTGCCTTCTCTTCAACGAAGGCTACAAGGCCAGCGCCGGCGACCGCCTCCTCCGCGAGGAACTTTGCGCCGAAGCCATCCGCCTCGCCACGCTCCTCGTCGCGCATCCCGCCGGCGACACTCCGCGCAGCCACGCGCTCCTCGCGCTCATGCTGCTCACCGCCGCGCGCTTCCCCTCGCGGCTCGACGAACACGGCGACCTCCTCCGTCTCGACGACCAGGACCGCTCCAAGTGGGACCCCGCGCTCATCGCCCGCGGCCTCGCCGCCCTCGCTGCCGCCGCGCGCGGCGACGCGCTCAGCGAATACCATCTCCAAGCCGGCATCGCCGCGCTGCACTGCACCGCGCCCGACAGCGCCTCGACCGACTGGCGCCGCATCGTGCTTCATTACGACGCGCTCCTCACGCTGAAACCCTCGCCCATCGTCGCGCTCAACCGTGCCGTCGCCGTCGCCAACCTCCACGGCCCGCAGGTCGGCCTCGACGCGCTCGCCGCCATCGCGCCGCGCGACCAGCTCGAGTCGCACTACCTCCTGCACGCTGTTTTGGGTGAATTGAACTGGCGCTTGGAACGCCACGCCGCCGCCGCGGGAAATTTCCGTCGCGCGCTCCACCTCGCGCAAGTCGGCCCCGAGCAAACCTACCTCACGCGTATGGTGGCGCTCGCCGACAACGCCACGAGCCCTGCCCGCGGCTAGGAGCAAAAGAGACTGGGCACCGGCCGGGCCACTATGGCTCTTGGGACTTATTTCGACTCGTCGATTGCGACGTAACTGGAGCTGCCGTTACGCCACACGCGCATGAGAAATTTCGGGCCCTTGATCTGTTCGCTCAACTTTACCGCGCGGTCCACGTCGGTGAGCGGCTTGCGGTCGAGTTCTTCGATCACATCGCCCTCCCGCAAACCCTGCTTCGCCGCGGGCGTCTCTGGATCGATGTTCGTCACAATCACGCCTTTCACCCGCTCGGGAATCTGCATTTGGGCGCGCAGCTCCGAGGTGATTTCGCCGACGCCCACGCCATTGAGAATCCCTTCGTCCTTCTTTGGGGCGGGTTCTTCGCCCTTCGCCGAAGCCTCATCGGCGCGGCGGGAGAGCGTGGCTTTCGCGGCGCGGACCTTGCCATCGCGGAGGTAGTCGATGCTCACCTCGGTGCCGGGCGCAAACTGGCTCACGGTCATCGTGAGGTGGCGGGGGTCGCGAATCTCGGTGCCATTAACCTTCGTGATGACATCGCCGGGCTTGAGCCCGGCTTTTTCCGCGGGACTGTCTTCGGTGACTTCGTTGAGCAGCGCGCCCTTCTCCGTGCCAAATTGCGCGGAGAGCGCCTCGTCGAGTGGCTGCGGCCGCACCCCGAGGAAGCCGCGCTCGACGCGACCGGTGTTCACCAGCTGCTCGGCGACGGAACGCGCAAGGTTGGCCGGAATCGCGAAGCCCACGCCGGCAAAGCCGCCGCTGCGGCTGAGGATCGCACTGTTGATGCCGATGAGGCGACCGTCGGTGTCGAGCAGCGCGCCGCCCGAGTTGCCCGGATTGATCGCGGCGTCGGTCTGGATGAAATCCTCGAAGACGCCCATGCCCATGCCACGGCCGAGCGCGCTCACGATGCCCCGACTCACGGACTGGCCGACGCCAAACGGATTGCCGATCGCGAGCACGACATCGCCGACGAGCAACTGATCGCTGTCACCGAAAGTCGCGGGCGTGAGCCCGGTCGCCTCGATCTTGAGGACGGCGAGATCGGAGCCGGGATCGCGACCGACGACCTTGGCCTCATAGCGTTTGTTGGATTCACCGATGGAGACGCGCACGTCGTCGGCGCCTTCGACCACATGGTTGTTGGTGAGCACATAGCCATCGGCGGTGATGACGACGCCGGAGCCGAGGCCCTGCTGCGTCTGTTCAGGCGCGCGGTTGCGGGGAGCGTTGTTCCGCGGCGCCGGGTTGTTGTTTTTGCGATTGTTGTTGTTGCCGCGGTTGCGCGGCGCGGGCGCGGCGTCGGGCTCCTCTTCGCCAGGCGCGTCCGGAATGTTGAAATAGCGGCGCAGCCGCGGGTCGTTGAACAACGACGAGAGATCGGGCGCGCGCACGGTCTTAGAGGAAAAGACATAGACGACACTGGCGGCGGTGCGCTTGACGATGTGCGCGTAGCTCACGCGGTCAGGCGCATCGCGATTGATCGCTTTGCCATCGATCTTGATCGTGAGGGGCGTGCCGGGCGCTTCGAACGCCGCGGGCGACTTCTCCACGGCGCTTTTTTCCGCCGCGGCCTTCTTCGCCTTGCCCGGCTTCACGTCCGCCGCCCAAACCGTAAGGCCGGTCGTGCCGACACAGGTGAACAGGAAGACCAAAGCGAGGAGTAACGTCGACGGAGCGGAGCGGGATTTCATGACGAAAAGAAAGTGGGAAGAACTGCGGGTGACTACCGAGCCAACCGCAGGTTCCCATCCGATTAAGAACGCCGGCGCGAAAAGCAACCGCCGCCACGCGATTGCACCCAGCCCGGCACACCCGTGGTTTGACGCCCGCGCGCCCGGCGCCGAGCCTGCGGCAATGGAAACACCCGCCGAACCTTTGAGCCCGACGCCGCTCCCGGCTTCGACCGGGCGGTCTCCGTTCCGGCTGCCGTTGGTCGCGTGGGTCGCCTGGGCGGTTTATGCTGGGTGGTTGGTGATGCGTCTGCGCCAACGTCCGGGCGGCGCGACTCCGTCCGATTGGGGCGTCATGGCCGGATTCGCCGGCGGCACGTTGCTCCTCGCGGGCGGTGCCGCCTGGATCGCGTCGCGGTGGGCCCAGCATCCCAACCGCGCCCGCACCACCACGTTTCTCGCCGTGCTGGCGGCGATCGCTTGCGTGCAGATCGCGCTCAATCTCTCGCGCGGGCCCACGCGGGCCGCCTGGGTTCGGATTGCGGAGGATCATCAGCGCGGCCTCGTCGAACAACGCCAGGCCATCGCCTCCGGCCAGACCCTGGATCCGAAAACCGAAACCAAAAACACCGAGCGCCTCGCCGCCAACCTTCGCACCGCCGCAGAAAATTCCACCGGCGAAACCAAGTCCGCCGCCGAGGCCGGGCAGGTGCTCGCCGAGCAACTGCTCGCGGCCAACCGCCGCTACAACGCCGCGGTGGCGAAGCTCAACCTCGGCACCTTCTTCGAACTCGCCCCGCTGGCCAATCGCGAGACGGTCGCCGCCCGGCGTGAAATCGTGCAGGAGTTCGCGAGCGCCAACGCCGACCTGCGCGACACGCAAACCGGCGGGGCCGCGATTCTGCAACGCGAACTCGAAAAACGCGGCGCCTCGGTCCTGTTCACCCAAAGCACGGTCGCGAGTTATGCGCAGAACGCCGCCGCCCGCGTCACGCTGCTCGAAAAGATTCGCCTCACCGATGCCCAGCTCGCCGCCACCATGCAGGAGTTTCTCGACCTCGCCGACGGGCGTTTTGGTCCTTGGCGCGTGGCGGATGCCTCGGGTCAGGTGGTGTTCGAAAACCCCGCCGCCGGCACTCGCGCCAACGAGTTGAAAACGCGCCTCCAAGCCATCGGCACGGCGCAGGCCGCCTATCAAAAACAGCTCGTGAGCCCACGCTGAGCCGGACCGTTGCCGTTGCATTCAAGATCGCCCGCAAATTTGTCGGTTTGAGGTGGGGTTTGAGGTGGGCCCTGCGCTCCCCGCGCGGCAAGGCCATGTCCGCCCGCGTTTGCCGCGCGCGGAGCGCACGGCCCACCCTTCCGACGGCCACGTTTCGGCTGAGGGCGGCGGCTCGCGGCGGGCAATTTCGCCGCGGCGCTCGAACTGTCCGTCGGCTCCACGGGTTGACCGCAACCCAACGCGAGCGGACGTTGCCCCATGCGCCGAGCGTTACCCCTGCTCTTGCTGCTCATTCCTGCCCTGCCCGTGCCAGCGGCGGACGACTTTGTCGCGATCAAGGGCGGCGTGCTGCGCCCCGGCCTCCGGCTCGATGCTTTCGAAATGCTCGCGCGGCCGATCACGAATGCGGACTACAAGGTGTTCGTCGATGACGCGAAATATTCGCCGCCGCCCTATTGGCCCGGCGGAAAAATTCCCGGCGGCCTCGAGCAGCATCCCGTCGTGTTTGTGAGCCGCTACGCCGACGTGCGCGCCTACACCGACTGGCGCACGAAAAAGGAAAATCGCGTTTACCGGCTGCCGACCTCGTCCGAGTTCGAATTCGCGGCGCGTGCCGGACGCGAGGACGTGAAATACCCTTGGGGCAACGCCGCGCCCACGCCGCAGCACGCCAATTTCTCCGCGGCCGGCGAACGCGACGTCAGCATCTGGCGCGAGCGCCTGAAGCCGGTGAAGAGTTACGCGCCGAATCCCTGGGGCCTCTACGACATGGCGGGCAACGTCCACCAGCTCGTGAATGAATTCCCCGACGTCACATTGGGCGGCTACGTTTTCCGCATCACGTCGCAAGATGATCGCGAGGGCTGGGCGATGGGCGGCTCGTGGGCGCGCACCGCCTACTACCTGGAGCTCGGTAAGAGCGCCTATCAGCTCGAGGGCATCCGCCGCGCCGATGTCGGTTTCCGCGTCGTGCGCGAGCCGGCGGGCTCGACGCATTTCCGCCGGCAGAACCGCCGGCTCGTCACCGCCAACGCCGGCGGCCGTAAAGTTTTTCTCAGTTGGAATCTCCTCGCCGACGACGCGCCCGGCACCGGCTTCCACGTTTACCGCACGCAATATCGCCACGCCGCCGGCGAGCGCCTCACGACCGCGCCGATCACCGACTCGACCAACTTCCTCGATCCGAATCCGCCGGGCCCGCGGCCCACGCAGCACACGCGCGGCGAGGGCCCCGATCAGCCCGATGGCGAGGCGCGCTCTTATTATCGCGTGCGGGCAGTGTTCGCCGACGGGCGCGAGGGTCCGCCCTCCGAATGGTGCGGCCTCGAGCCCATGGAAAAAAAGAGCGGCGAGATCGCGCGCTTCACGCCGCTCGTGCGCACGGGCAATTTTACCGCGGCGTTTGGCGACATCGACGGCGACGGCGTGACCGACGCGGTCTTCCGCCTCGACAACGGCATCAACGAGCGCTCCGTCGATCCCGGTGTGCCCGTCGAACTCGAGGCGATCACGAGCTACGGCAAAAGCATCTGGCGTCGCCCGCTCGTGTGGCACGCGCAGTGTTTCGGCAGCCACAACAACAGCCCCGTGCTCCTCTACGATCTCGATGGCGACGGCAAAGCCGAGGTCGTCTGCCGGTTGCAGGAGGGCGATCAGGTTTACCTCGCGGTGCTCAATGGCCTGACCGGCGAGACGCTCCGCCGCACGCCATGGGTGCCGCTCGCCTCCGATTTTTCCCGCTCCTCCACCCGTATTGTGCTCGGCCTCGCCTACCTCGACGGCACGCACCCCGCGATCATCACGCAGTCCGGTCTCTACGAGAACGAGATCTTCACCGCCTACGACGGCCGCGACCTGAAACAACTCTGGCAGTTCAAGAGCTTCGGCGAAACCAACGGCTCCGGCGCGCACTACATCGTGAACGCCGACGTCAACGGCGACGGCAAGGACGAGGTGTTCGACGGCACCACGTGCCTCAACGCCGACGGCACCGTGCGTTGGTCGATTTACGCGGGGCACCCCGACGTCGTCGCCGTGAAAAAAATTATTCCCGGCCGCCCAGGCCGGCAGGTTTTCTTCGCCGTCGAGGACAACACCAACGCCGGCGCCTACGTGGTCGATGCCGACACCGGCAAAATGATTTGGAAGGCCAACCGCGAGACGGACCCGCGTTGGACGCACGCGCACACCGGCTGGGTCGCGGACATTTTGCCCGACTCGCCCGGCATGGAAATGATGACCAACCGCGACGGCCACATCCAGCGGGACACGCTGCTCTTCGACGCCGCCGGCAAAGTGATCATGAGCCCGTGGGTCGGCGGCTGGACGCCGGTGAACTGGCTCGGCGGCGAGCGCCGCGAGATGATGTCGAACAACGGCCGCCAGCTCGGCTACTTCAACGGCCGCACCTTCGAGACGCTCCCGGTTCCCGGCCCCAACGAAGGCGAAGGCCGCGTGCTGTATGCCGCCGATCTGATGGGCGATTTTCGCGACGAGCTGATCGTCACGGAAACAACTGCGGAGGCGGCGCCCTCACCGCGTTCCGGCCGGGGCGAGGGCGCCCCGGCTCCAGCCAGCCGCCGCAGCGTCGTCATCTACACGAACACCACGCCGATTCAGAAACGCGACGTCACGCGTCTCGCCGACCGCGAGTATCGCACGTGGCTCGCGCGCAACCTCACCGCCGGCTACGGCTCGTATTTCGAGTGGCAGCCGCCGGAGAAAAAATAATTCCCCCCCTTGGAACTGCTTTCTCTTTTTTGAAAACCCACCCCACCCCATGAAAATCAAGATCATCGCCGCCGCGCTTCTCGCGGTCGTCACCACCGGCGCGCCGGCCTTTGCCCAAGCCGTCTCCGCTGCACCCACCGCGGCGCAGCTCGCCAAATACGACCTCAACAAAAACGGCCGGCTCGATCCCGCTGAGTTGACGGCGCTGCAGGCCGACGAGACGAAAGCCCGCGCCGCCGTTGGCGCCGCGTCCGCCAATGCCCCGGCGGCAGGCGAGGACACCGTGCAGCTTTCGCCCTTCGAGGTGCGCGAGGCCAACAACGGCTACTACGCCGCCAGCACCATGTCCGGCACCCGGCTCAACACCAAGATCGAGGACCTCGGCTCCGCCATCTCCGTCGTGACGAAGCAGCAGATGGCTGACTTCGCGATGCTCGATATCAACGACATCTTCAACTACGAGGCCAGCACCGAGGGCACGGGCAACTTCACCGACTTCTCCGTCGACCGCAACGGCATGGTCGCCGACTCGATCCAAAACAATCCGCAGGGCGCGAACCGCATCCGCGGGGTCGGCGCGGCCAATCTCGCGATGAACAATTTCGCCACGAGCGGCCGCGTCCCGATCGATCCCATCGGCATCGACGGCGTCGAAATCAGCCGCGGGCCCAACTCCAACATCTTCGGCCTCGGCCAGGGCTCCGGCACCGTCAACCTCCTCGCCGCCAGCGCCTCGCTCAACCGCACCAGCACCACCGCCGAGGTGCGCCTCGACAGCGTCGGCGGCTACCGCACTTCCATCGATTTCAACCGCCCGCTGGTCAAGGGAAAGCTCTCCGCCCGCGCCAGCGCCGTTTATCAGCACGACGCCTTCAACGAGAAGCCCTCGGGCGCCACCAGCCGGCGCTTCAACTTCATGGTGCGCGCCCAGCCCTTCAAGACGACGTCGGTCCGCGCTTCCTATCAGCAGTATGATTTCTACGGCGCCCGCGCCTCGAGCCTCACGCCGCGCGATGCCGTATCCTACTGGAAGAGCGTCGGCAGCCCCACGTGGGATCCCATCGCCAATGCCGTCACGGTCAACGGCGTGACGACCGTGCTCGCCGGCACGACCAACCCCACCACGCTCGGGCTCGCGTCGTTTCCCAATCCGGTCGTCTACGTTGATCAAGGCGGCATCCAATTGTGGCAGTTGCAGCGCACACCCACCTTTACCGCGGGCACAACCGTGCTGAGCAACGGCACCTTCGGCACCAACCGCCTGCTCGAAACCATCGCTCCCCCGATCCGCACCGGCCGGCCGCTTTACTCCACGGTGCCCGGGATCAACAACAAGGCGCTCTTCGACTGGTCCTCGGTCAACCTCGCGGGCGCGAACTCCCTCAAGGACCACAATGAGATGACCACCGTGGAGCTCGAGCAGTTTATCTTGAACTCCGAGCGGCACACCCTCGCCGTGCAGGGCGGCTGGAATCACGAACGCGCGGCCCGCTTCAACAAGAACATCGTCGGCCAATCGTCCGCGACCGGCAACAGCAACTACCTCTACGTCGACGTAAACTCGAAGCTCCTCGATGGCCGCGCCAATCCGTTCTTCCTCCGGCCCTACATCGGCGTCGGCGAGCCCGTCTTCACCAGCACGCCTTATGAGCGTGACACGTTTCGCGGTCAGGGCGCCTACAAACTCGATTTCACCCCGGAGAAAAATTGGATGAAGTGGCTCGGTCGCCACACGCTCGTCGGCTACGCCGAGCAGCGCCTGACTAAAACCTACGCGTATCGTTTCCGCGATGTGAACATCGCCGACAATCCGTTCTACGCTCCCGCCGGCGTGCCCAAGGGCAATCAATCCGGCACGGTCGCCCCGCTCGCGACGCGCCCCTATTTCCATTTCTATGTCGGTGACAACAACGCCCAGAACGTCGACTACGCGCCCACCGCGTTCAAACAGGGTCCCACCACGTTCAGTTGGTTAAACCCGGCAACCAACCAATGGATCAATGATCCCGCGACGATCGGCGAGGCGGGTATTCAGGAGGGTTCTGCGGGCGGCTCCGCGTTGCAGACGCTCCTCAAGACCCATGGTCTCGTGCTCCAAAGCGCGGTCTGGCAGGACCGGATCATCTTCACCGGCGGTAAGCGCCACGACGAAAACAACACCAAGTTCCAGAAGCCCTCGCGCCTCCTGGCCGACGGCTACACCTACGACTATGCCGCGATGAACGGTTTCGTGAACGACACGCTTTTCCGCCAGGGCCCGTGGGCCACGCGCTCCGGCGACACCAAGACCAAGGGCGTCGTTGCCAAACCGTTCCGCGGCTGGTCGAGCATCGACCGCACCGCCACCGAGGGCGGTGCGCCTGGCTTCTTCGCCGGCCTGATCCGGGGTCTTAGCGTCCATTACAACAAGTCCGACAGCTTCACGCCCGACAACCCGGCCGTGACCGTTACGCTCGAATCGCTCACCAATCCCACCGCCAACGGCAAGGACTACGGCTTCACACTCAATCTCTGGAACGACAAATTGGTCCTCCGCGCCAACCGCTACGTCACCAACCAGGTCAACAACCGCAACGGCCAGTTCGGCACCTTTGGGCAGCGCACGCTCCGCGTCGACCTCCAGAACTTTGCCGGCAACGCCGATGCCATCAGCCTGCAGCGTCAGGCTCGCGCGTGGATCTCCGGTGCGAATCCCACGTTCTCAACCCAGCAGGTCGAAGACGCGGTTTTCAAACTCATGGGTCTCACGGCGGCGCAGGCCTCAATTTTCAACAACAACAACATTGGCGAGACGCAGGACATCACCGCCAAGGGCGACGAGATCGAACTCAACTTCAACCCCGACCGCTTCTGGACCTTCAAGGCCAACCTGACCCGCACCCAGTCGCTCGATGCCAACGTCGCCCCGCACATTACCACCTGGATCGGGCAACGCCTGCCCGTGTGGGAGTCGATCATCGATCCGCGCACCGGCACCAAGTGGCTCGACACCGGCTACACCGGCGACGCCCCCGCCGCCGGCGCCGGCACGCCCCGCGCCTTTCTCAACGGCAACATCGTCGCCCCCATCCAACTCGCGCAGGCCACCCAGGGAAAGAGCCGCCCCGAGATCCGCGAGTGGCGTTTCAACACCAGTGCCAGCCTCCGCCTCGCGAAATACACTGAGAACCAATACCTCAAGAACGTCACCGTCGGCGGCTCGCTGCGCTATGAGAGCAAAGGCGCCATCGGCTATTACGGCATCCCCATCAACGGCGACTACTCCATCGCCACTAACTTCGACGGCAACCGACCGATCTACTCCAAGGCCAACATCTACGCCGACGCCTTCGCGACCTACAGCACGCGCCTCTTCCGCGACAAGGTCCGCACGCGCTTCCAGCTCAACGTGCGCAATCTCCACGAATGGAAGCCTCACCTCCTCGCCGTCGGCGCGTATCCCGACGGTTCGCCGCACACCTTCCGCATCGTCGAGCCGCTGTCGGTCATCTTCACGACGACGTTTGATCTGTGATGGCGGTAGGGCGCGGTCTCCGAGACTGTCTCAAAAGTTCCGCGCTCGGAGAATTTGTAAAGATCCCCGGAGCAACCTCCGGGGCATTTGATCAATTCACTCCGAACTATTCCGTCCCTCGCGATGCGCTCAAATCAACCCACGCTACCAACCAAGCCGAAGCAAGCTTCGGGGTATCGGACCCAATGCGAATGAAGGGCCTGCCGTGCTTGATATACGACAGCGCGTGAACTTCAGTCCGAGAAAATCGGGCTCCATGCGATTAGGCGTTTTGTTTTGAGACAGTCTCCTCCGACCCGCCCTCCGAATTATTCGACGCGTTCGAGCTTCACGATGCGCACCTCGCGCACCGCGTGATCCGTCCAGAACGTCACGAGGAATCGGCCGACCGCCGCGCGATAATTCTTCCGGCCCGTTTCGTCCGTCACCACCCAATCGGTTTCGGTGAACGGGCTCCGCGCCAGTTGCTCGAAATAGTCCAACAGCGCCTTCCGCTCCCGCTTCTTCGCCGAGTAGAATGTAGCCGTCCTTGAGACGGGCATCACCACGTCGTAGGTGCCGATGACTTCACAGGCCGGTTTTCGCGAGCGTCTGGTGCAGGCGTTTCAACTGGCGCAGCCCGATTTTTTTGCCGCCCTCGATCTCGCGGTGCGCTCCGGCCAGCTCGGCGTGCAAGCCCGGATCGTCCTGCGTGGAAACGTGCCGTAGATAAGCCGCGAGGAAGAGCCTCTCCTCCGTGGAGCTGCGATCAACCAACGCGGTGAGCTCGGTGCGCGACATGGCTTTACGTTCGCCAAGTTGCGCGCTTGGTCAAGCCGGCGAAAAGTCCGGCACCACGGCCTCGTGTTCGGCGATGGAGGGCACCGTGAGCGAACGCCGGAGGCGGAACGCAAGCCAGGGTTGACCGCCTGCCGCTTGCATTCGACGTTCATTGTCACAATGAAGGTCCGTCTTCTTGGTAGACTCCGGCTTCTCCTCGCCTCGGCTTGGCTTGCGCACACCGAGGTTCACGCGCAAATCACCGCGGAGCGCTTGCTCAAGCTCACGCCACGGGAAATCGAGCGCGCCCTCCCGAACGAGCACCCCTCCACCTACTATCTCTATGCCGCGCGCCTCTGGGGCGAGGGTCACCGCGACGACGCCGTGTTTTGGCTCTACGCCGGCCAGCTCCGTTTCCGTTTTCACCTCCTGGCCAATCCCAACCTTCCGCGCAGCGGCGATCCCGCGCTCATCGCGTCGTTGCAGGCGACGATTGGCGAGCCGATCAATCTTTTCGTGGGCGGTGATCTAAAAAATTGGCGCGGACAAATCGCGCGCGTGCTGGCGTGGGACGAGAAGACCGTCAACGGATTCACCTCCAAGACCACTCACGCCAAGATCCTCGCCGAAACCCGAGCCGGCTTGGAAAAACTCTCGGATCACATTGAGAAAAACGCCGACACGATTCGCGCCCAGCGTGAGCAGGAAGGCATCGGCACCATCGGCGTCGTCAAGGGCACTTACATCGAGGAGCGAAAGCGCAAGATGCCGAAGGAGTGGCCGGCGCTGTCCGCCACGACCAAGCTCGCCGACCTCGCCGGCAGTTACGGGGCCGCGGCCGACACCGCGCTCGCGGCCGTCTTCTTTGCGGGCTCCCCCGCTGAGATTTTTCGCGCCAGTGCCTTTCGTCTCACCGTCGTCGCGCCCGATCTGCTCGAAATCTCCGCCTCGCGGGAGGCGGACCAGTTGGCGCGCAGCCGGGTGTTTGTGCGCGAGGAATTCGGCGCGATCATTTTTGAGCGAGTTCAGGCGGGGGCCGCGGCCGGTCTCAGCCAAGGCGAAAGCCGGACGATCGTGCGCCTTCGCACCAATACCAACGGCGAACTCGTGATGCAGCGCGACTCGGTGACCGAGGGAAAATATCCCAACAAACCCACCCCCATTCGCCTCTCTTACACGTCTTGGAACCGCGCGAAACGGCTGCCGGTGCCAGATGCTTCGCAGCCGTTAAGCAAGCCGTAGGGACGAGGTGTGCGCGGCTTCGTCGCCGTGTCTCCGCAACGCCGGAATTGACCGCGCGCCCCGCGCCGCGTTATCTCTCACTTCTTATGTCCGCCGAATCGACCACTCCCGCTGTCACCATGGATGCCATCGTCGCGCTCGCGAAGCGCCGCGGCTTCATCTTTCAGTCGTCCGAGATCTACGGCGGGTTCAACGGCTTCTTCGACTATGGTCCGCTCGGCTCCGAGTTGAAGAAGAACATCCGCGACTGCTGGTGGGCCGACATGGTGCGCCGCCGTGACGACATCGTCGGCATCGAGACCTCCATCATCATGCACCCGAAGGTGTGGGAAGCCTCAGGCCACGTCGCCGGCTTCAGTGATCCGCTGGTGGACTGCAAGGTGAGCAAGCAGCGCTTCCGGGCGGACCAGCTTTTCTTTTCCCCCGTGGTCGTCGACGGGAAGACCGTCGGCTACGTGAGCGCGCTTGAGTCGGAAAAAACCACCGCCGACCTCCAAGCCGCGGCGGAGAATTTCAAACGCAAGAAGGCCATCGTCGGCACCCTCGCCCCGGTCGCACCGAAGGATTTCACCGAGGCCAAGCCCGACGAGATTGCTCTCATTCCCTCCCCCGCGACCGGCGAGCCCGGCAGCCTCACCGAGGCGCGCGCGTTCAACATGATGTTTCAGACGAACGTCGGCGCGATGACCGACGCCTCGGCCGTCGCCTACCTCCGCCCCGAGACGGCGCAGGGCATGTTCGTCGACTTCAAGAATGTCTGGGACACCGGCCGCGTGAAACTGCCCTTCGGCATCGCCCAAATCGGCAAATCGTTTCGCAACGAGATCACGCCGCGCAATTTCATCTTCCGCTCGCGCGAGTTCGAGCAGATGGAGATGGAATATTTCATCCACGAGGACGCCGACTGGGATAAGTGCCACCAGGAGTGGATCGAGTGGTGCCGCCAGTGGCTCATCTCCGTCGGCCTGCCCGAGTCGAAGCTCACCCTCTACGCGCACAAAAAGGAGAAGCTCGCGTTCTACTCCAAGGGCACGACCGACATCATGTTTGAGTATCCCTTCGGCGTGCAGGAGCTGTGGGGCATCGCCGCCCGCGGCAGTTACGACCTCACGCAGCACGGCAACGCCAGCGGCAAGCCGCAGGAAATCTTCGACGAGGGCACGAAAAAGAAATTCGTCCCGCACGTGATCGAGCCCGCCGTGGGCGTCGACCGCATCTTGCTCGCGGTGCTCTGCGCCGGCTATGCCGAGGAAGAGGTGAAGGACGAGAAGGGCGCCGTCGAAAAGCGCACCGTCCTCCGCTTCT
>JANNEY010000399.1:0-12640 GCA_031379235.1 Opitutaceae bacterium
AATTCCACCTCAACGCCGCCGACTACGGCCTGCCCACGCGCGACGAACTCGTCGCGCTCCGCATCTGGGACACGCATTTCCACGGCTTCTGGGGCGCGGCCGATCCCGTCGCGCAATACCGCGCCAACAATTTCTACGTCGAGCGCATGGGCATCGAGCGCTCCATCTCCCTCGAAATCGGCGGCACCCTCGCCAATCCCCTCACGCCCGCGCCGTTCGACGACGCGCTCCGCGCCATCCTCGACACCGATCGCGACCGCCTCTCCGGCATCACGCCGATTGATCCGGGATTTCCCGACGAGAGCTGCGCGAAGATTGAAAAGTGGCTCCGTCACGGGCCGTGCATTGGGATAAAATATGTCGGCGGCAACAAACTCGGCGTCGCCTGCCGCCACCCCAACAACGACCCGATCATCCGCCTCGCCGCCGAGCTCGACGCCACGATCTACATCCACACGTGGCTCAAGGTCGGTGGCACTCCGCGCCTGCCCGGCCGCGACAATCTCCCCGGCGAAAACACGCCGATGGACGTCGTCGCACTCGCGCAGCGTTTCCCGAATGTCCGCTTCATCTGCGGCCACTCCGGCGGCGACTGGGAACTCGGCGTGCGCGTCGTGCGCCCGCAAAAAAACGTCCTCCTCGAATTCGCCGGCTCCGATCCGCACTCGGGCTCGGTCGACTACGCCGTCAAGGAACTCGGCGTCGACCGCATCGTGTGGGGCGGCCACGGCCCGAGCCGCAGCTACGCCACCGAGTTCGGCAAAGTCCTCGACGCCGATCTCTCCCGCGCCGACCGCATGAAAGTCCTCGGCGGCAACTTCCGAAAGCTCGCCGCCGCGATTTTCAAAAAGAAAAACCTCAAGCAGGAGCTGTGAACCCCAGGGCGTGTCTTCAAATTCTGTCATTGCGAGGAGCCGCGCTCTGCGCGGCGACGAAGCAATCCAGCTGGATCGCCACTGCGCGCTCTGCGCGCCTCGCGATGACAATCATTTTGAAGACACGCTCCAATCGAACCCGCGGTCCTCTGATTGTCATTGCGAGCCCGGCGCAGCCGGTCGCGGCAATCCAGCTGGAATTCAGATGGATCGCCACGTCGCGTCGCTCCTCGCGATGACACGGGCGACCCGCGCCGCCTCTCAACACTGACTTCATTCCCATGCCCGACCTGAACCGCCGCCAGTTTCTCAACCGCACCGCGCTCGCCGGCGCTGCGCTCGCGTTGACGCGCTCGGCATCACCCGTCGTCGCCGCGGCCACCGCCGCTGCCGCGCCCGGCCTCATCGACACCAACGTCAACCTCTTCCGCTGGCCGTTTCGGAAATTGAAATATTCCGAACCCGCCGCGCTCGTCGAAAAACTGCGCCGCCACCGTGTCATCGAGGCGTGGGCCGGCAGTTTCGAGGCGCTGCTCGACAAGGACCTCAGCGGCGTCAACGAGCGCCTCGTCGCCGCGTGCCGCGCGCACGGCCGCGGCCTGCTCCGCCCGATTGGCAGTGTGAATCTCGCGTGGCCCGACTGGGAGGAGGAGGTCCGCCGCTGCCACGAGGTTCTCAAAATGCCCGGCCTGCGGATTTTCCCCGGCTACCAGCCCTTCGACCTCGGGCATCCCGATTTGAAGCGGCTGCTCGAGCTCACGCGCGAGCGCGGGCTGCTGCTGCAGGTGGTGTTTTCGATGGAAGATTCGCGCGTGCATCACCCGCTCGTCTCGCCCGCACCCGTCGTCGCCGCCCCGCTCGTCGCCGCGCTGAAGGCCGTGCCCGGCGCCAAGGTGCAGGCGCTGCATTTTTCCGGCAACGCCCAGGGCAGCGACCTCGTGTCGCTCATGCGCGAGACGAGCGCCGCCATCGACATCTCGCGCTGGGAGGGCAACGGCGCCGTCGGCAAAATGATCGGCGCGCACCCGGAAACCAAAACCCCGCGCGTGCCCGTGGAGCGCGCGCTCTTCGGCTCGCACGCGCCCTATTTTCCCATTGAAACCGCGATCCTGAAACTGATCGAGTCGCCACTCGACGCCGCGCAGCTCCACGCGATCATGCAGGGCAACGCCCGCAAGCTGCTGCCCGCGGCGTGAGGCATGGTGACGGTGTGCGTTCACCGGCGTCGTCCTCCTCGGCCGGCGAACCCGCGGCAATTCCGGTCATGAGCGGCCTCGCAGATTTTTTCGGCACCCGCGTTTCTCGGCCGCGCGAATTCCCCCCGCTGAGTGCTCGCATGCCCGGAGAAACCCGCCGTTTCGTCGGAGATCATTACAGTTTCCGAATCGGCGCAAATCGGCGGTCGTTGGGAGGAACCGACATTCCTTGCTCAATCTGCTGCCAATCAGAAATCATCGGCGAACAGGCCTGAGCGAATAGGGTTGTGGCACAATGAATGCAGCCAGTTTGGAAAACCCGTTCGCATCTACGCGCGGCACCACGTCACTCCCCTCCCCCATCCAACCATGAAATCAAATATCCTCACTCCGGCGAGTCTTGCTCTCCTCGGCTGTCTGGCAGCGACCTCCGCTGCACAGGCGACAGTCATCTCGGTGTCTGGCAGCGGCCTAATCATCGGCGCACCCGCGTTCATCGGAAACAGTGACAATCCACTCAGCACTCACCAGCAGGGCTTCAACGAGCGCCAGGGCGTGACCCTTATTGGGCCGCTTCCGGTCGATGGTGGCTCGGTCGGTGCCGCCGGGATGCTCATCGACAGCCACATGATTTTCTTCAACCAATCCGGCACCGGACCTTTGTCGACCACGGCCATCTGGACGTTTTCCGGCACGATCCTCGGTGTGATGTCGGACATCAACGGCACGTTGGAAGCTGCGAGCAGCGGGTTTCTCGGGGCACCGGGAACGTTGGGCTACCCGGGGCCGGGCGGCTTTACCAGCCGCGGCATGGAATCTGACGACGGCTACAGCGGCGTGGGCACAACCAGCCTGACGGTGAGGATGAACATCGCCCAACCGGGAGATTGGATTCGCGTGATCACGGTCCGCACACCGGATGCCGGCAACACGGCCATTCTCCTGGCCCTCGCACTCCTCGGGCTGCCCGCTTTGCGTCGCTTCTCGAATCGGCTCCCGCGGTAAGGGCGCAGCAAACGGGACTACGTCCCGTCAGGTCAGTCGGCGCCGCTCGCGATACTGCGACGGCGTCAGGCCCACGAGCGCACAAACGCCCGCGAGAACACCACCGCGCTGTGGTAGCCGACGCGCGGCGCGATGGCGTCGAGCTTTTCGCCCGTGGTTTCGAGCAGCTCCTGCGCGCGCTGGATGCGCATGTCGGTGACGTGATCCATCGGCGTGCGGCCCAGCTTTCCTGCCAGGAGGGTTTCATCGGGGCCGAGGTGTGAAATCGTCAGTTGAATGTGTGCGCCCGGTTCTTTTCATCGCCGCAGCAGCATCACACCGTCACGTCTTCTCAGCCCCGCCCTTCGCTCAAGCCCGCGTCACTCCGTTTCTCAACTCTCATCACTCAACTCTCAACTCGCTCCCATGCCCAACCCTTGGACCGGAAAAGGAAACCCTTACACGCGCGAGGAAGTGCGCGCCCGCCTCGACGCTACACTGAAGCAGGGTAACGCGATTATCGCCGCCGGTGCCGGCACCGGCATCAGCGCCAAGTTCATCGAGAAGGGCGGCGCTGATCTCATCATCATCTACAACTCGGGCCGCTTCCGCATGATGGGCCACGGCTCCACCGCCGGCATGATGGCCTACGGTGACGCCAACGCCATCGCCATGGAGATCGGCGAGTATGAGGTGCTCCCCGTCGTCGAGGAATGTCCCGTCATCTGCGGTGTGCATGCCACCGATCCGCGCCGCCGCATGTGGCACTGGCTCGGCCAGGTAAAGGAAATGGGCTTCTCCGGCGTAAACAATTTTCCCACCCACACGATCGTCGACGGCCATTTTCGCGGTGTGCTCGAGGAGACGGGCATGAGCGTGAAGAAGGAATACGAGATGATCGCGCTCGCGCGTCGCATGGACCTCTTCTCGATCGTTTACGTCGGCTCGCCCGCAGAGGCCATCGAGATGGCCAAGGCCGGCGCCGATGCGATCATCGCACACGTCGGCACGACCGTCGGCGGCAGCATCGGCGTGAAGAGCGCCGTCGTCAGCTGGAAGCACACGCTCAAGGTCACGCAGGATATCATCGACGCCGCGCGCACCGTGCGAAAGGACATCTTCTTTCTCTGCCATGGCGGTCCGATTAACACGCCCGAGGACGCCGCGCGCGTCATCAAGGGCACCGATTGCGACGGCTTCGTCGGTGCGAGCAGCCTCGAACGCATGGGCGTGGAAAAATCGCTCACGGACCTCACGCGGAAATTCAAGAGCCTGAAAGTCGCCAAGAGTAAAACCCCCAAGCTTTGAAACCACTTATTTTCACTGATGGAGCGGAATGGAGGGAATTCAATCCACGCAAAACGGAACTCTGAATTCCTCTCATTCCATCCCATTAGTGTTCATTAGTGGTCTCCCCCAAAATGCCTGAGTCACCCCAAGACCGCCGCTTCGTCCAGATCGCCGACGCCCTGCGCGAACCCAACGCGTGGACCAACAATGAGTGGCTTTGCCGCCCGGACCTCGTCGCCGCCGAGAAACTCCTCCTCGTGCGCGCGAACATGGATCCGATGCACTGCCATCCGTTCCACTTTCACCCGCACCGTGAGGAGATCATCTACGTGATCTACGGTCGCGCCGAGCAATGGGTCGGCAACGAGTGCCGCATCCTCAGCGCCGGTGAAATGGCGCACATCCCCGCCGGCACGATTCACGCGACCTACAACCCGCACGCCGAGCCGCTCGTCTTCCTCGCGATGCTCTCGCCCGCCAAGCTCCCCGACGCCCTGGCCGCGGTCCCCGATCCGCACGATGTCTCCGCCCAAGAACCGTGGGCCAGCCTCCGCAAAAATCTCCCCGCCTGCAAAACCCGCTTCTGATTTCTCAGATCCCAAACCCAATCCTTTGGCCCGCTAATTTACGCTAATCCTCGCTAATTTCAGAGAAACCTTCGCCGACCTGTGCCTTGATTCGCCGATGAGGCGAATCTTCCTGGATCGATAAATTCTCGGAGATTAGCGGGCAAAAAAACTCCCTCCCCATGAAACGCCTCCTCACCCTCCTCGCGCTTTCGGTCCTGGCTGTCGTCACCGCGTCTGCCGCGGAGCCCCTCCGCGTCTTCATCCGCTCCGGCCCCAAATCCCACGGCCCCGGCCAGCATGACCACCCGCGTTTTCTCGCCGACTGGGTGCCACTGCTGAATTCCCGCGGTGCCGTCGCGACCGGCGGCGACAAATTCCCCACCGCTGAGCAACTCGCCGCGACCGACGTGCTGATCATCCACGCGCAGGAAGGCGGCAACATCCCCGAAGCCACCGACCGAGCCAATCTCGACACGTTTCTCAAACGCGGCGGCGGCATTGTCGTGATTCACGCCGCGTCCGTCTCGCGCGATCCCGATTGGTTCAAGACCATCGTCGGCGGCTCGTGGCGTTTCGGCACGACCAAGTGGCTCGAGGCTCCGATGCACGTTTACTTCACCGACCGTGCTCATCCGATTTCACGCGGTGCGTCCAACTGGCAGATGGACGACGAGATTTACTACGACATGGACATGCTCCCCGAGGCGCACGTCCTCGCCACCGCCTACACGCCCAAGGCGATCGACACCGGCGGCCGCGGCAACCGCGAGGCGCAGGCCCGCGCCGCCGAGGCCGTTGCGAAGAACAAAGGCGTCAACATCTACGATCACCAGCCGCAGATGTGGACCTACGAGCGCACGATCGCCGGCGCCGCAAAACCTTACCGCGCCTTCGTCTCCATCCCCGGCCATCGCTACGAAAATTTCTCGCGCCCCAACTACCGCGCCATCCTCCTCCGCGGCATCGCGTGGGCCGGCCAGCGCGCCAACGCCGATGAACTTTGCCGCGGCGACGAACTCGGCGACGCGCTCCGCTACCCCGAGGGCGGGCCAACGCATCCGTCAAAAGCCGCGGCCAAAATCCAAGTTCACCCTGAGTTCAATCTCTCCCTCGTCGCCTCCGAACCACTCATCAACAAGGTCATGAACCTTGACTGGGACGAGCGCGGCCGCCTTTGGGTCTGCGAGACGCCCGAGTATCCCAACGGCCGCCGCAAGCCCAACACGCCCGCCAACTCCGCCCTTCGCGCGTGGCAGGACTCCGGCTCGCTGCTCTCCCCGCTCGTCGCCCCCGATCGCGAGCCCGAGGATCGCATCTCGATTCTCACGTCCTCGAAAAACGACGGCGTGATGGACACGAAAAAAGTCTTCGCCGACAAACTCGAGCTCGTCACCAGTTTCGTCCTCTACAAAAACGGTGTCATCGCGGCCACTTCTCCCGACATCTGGTATCTCGAGGACACCAACAACGACGGCGTCGCCGACAAGCGCACCAAGCTCTACACCGGCCTCGGCATCAACGACACCCACGCCGTCATCAACAATCTCCGCTGGGGCCTCGACGGCTGGATCTACGCCACGCATGGCTACTCGCGCGGCGACGTGACCTCCGGCGACGGCTCGAAAAAATTCGGCCCCGACGGCTCCGGCGTCGTGCGCTTCAAGCCCGACGGTTCCGCCTTCGAGCAATACTCCAGCCGCAACGGCAACACGTGGGGCCTCGATGTCACGTGGGACGGCCAAGTCTTCTGGACGCAGCCCACGAGCGGCACGGTGTTTTTCCACACTGTGCTCCCCGAAAGCGTCCTCGCGAAAGGCAAGATTCCCGGCACCACCTCGTGGAAAGGCCTGATCACGAATCAGCGCACGTTCCCCGCGATGGAGTGGTCCGAGCAGGCCTACGTGCAGATCGATCAGGTCGGCCGCTTCACCGCCGCCGCCGGCTGCGCCATCTACGAGGGCGGCGCGTGGCCCGCGAAGTGGAACTACAGCTATTTCACCGGCGAGCCCACGCTCAACATCGTCCACCACCAGTTCGTCCGCAAGGAAGGCGTGAGCTACACCGTCGAGAAGGAAAAAGGCCGCGAGGAAACCGAGTTCATGCGCAGCACCGATCTCTGGTTCCGCCCCATCGACACGCGCATCGGCCCCGACGGCGCGCTCTACGTGATCGATTTCTACAACCAGGCCGTGATCCACAACGACACCCGCGGCCCCGTTCACAGCCAGACCAACGCGGCCGTCCGCCCCGACCGCGACCACTACTTCTCCCGCATCTGGCGCGTGCAGCACAAGGAGGCGAAGAAACTCGAGGTGCCCGTGCTCGACCGCCGCAACCTCGCCGCGCTCATCAAGACCATCGAGACGAGCCCGAACGCGCATGTGAAAAAAACCGCGTTGCGTCTCGCACATGAGAATTTCCCGGGCGACCAACGCGTGGGCGCACTCACGCCGAAATCTGGCAGCGACGCCTCCGCCCGCTACGGCATGGCCCGGCTCGCCGCCACGCCCGCGCAGCGCAGCGCGGTGCTCGCCGACTTCGCCGCCGCCAGCGACGACTGGACGCGCTCCGCGCTCATCGCCGGCGCGAGCGACCATGCTGCGGAATTCCTCATCGATGCACTCGCCCGCAAGGACGTTGCGCTAGGCGTCTTCGTCACCGCGCTCACGCCCTCCGTCGCGCCCGCACAGGCGCCGCGCCTCGTGCAAACCGCCGCCGTCTCGCCCGGCCCGCTCGGCGCCGCGCTACTGCGCGGCCTCGGGCAGTTTACCGCCACGCCGCCCGCCCTCGACGCCGCGACCACCGCCGCGTTTCAAAAACTCCTCGACGCGCCCGACACCGCCGCCGCCGCGCTCCTCGTTGCTCCGAAGTGGGACACCACCGGCGCGCTCGCCGACGCCGTCGCGCAGACTGCCCGCCGCGTCCTCACCGATCTCGCGGACGCCAAAATCCACGACGCCCGACGCGCCGAAATCGCCACCTCCCTCGTCGCGCTCCCGCAATACCGCTCCGATGCCCTCGCGAAGATCGGCTTGCTCCTTGGCGATGCCGCAACCTCCGATGCCGTGCGCCTCCCGCTGCTCGCCACCGTCGGCGAACTCTCCGGCCGCGAGCCCAACGACGTCCTGATTAGCGCCTACGTCCAGTCGAAGTCCGCCGCGGTCTTCGAGCAGATATTGAAGCGGCAGGAGTCCGCCTTGGCCCTCGTCGCGGCGATCGCCGCCAACCGCGTCAGCCCCTCCGCCCTCGGGCCCGCCAACATCGCCCGCCTCCGCACGCACCCCACGACCCGCGTCGCCCGCGAAGCCGCCGTCGCCCTCGGCGCTGCTGGCACGTCGTCCAAGGAAAAAGACGATCTCATCGCCAAGCTCCTGCCCGAAATCCAAAAGCCCGGCGATGTCGCCAACGGCCGCGCGCTCTTCGCCGCGGCCTGCGCGATCTGCCACAAGTTCGGCGACGTCGGCCTGCGCGACGTCGGCCCGCCGCTCGCCGGCATCGGCGCGCACGCCGCCGCCGATTTGCTCACCGCGATCGTCGATCCGAATCGGCAGGTAGAGCCAAATTTCTGGCAGTGGAATATCACCACGAAAAAGGGCGACACCCTCGCCGGCATCATCGGCACCGAGACCACCACCGCGCTCGTTGTCCGCAACCAAGGCGGCGACACCGAGGTGAAGACCGCCGACATCTCCGCCCGCGAAAACACCCGCCGCTCGCTCATGCCCGAGGGCTTCGAGGGCCTCGGCGCCACCGGCCTCCGCGACATCATCGCCTATCTCCGCGCCAGCGCCGCTCCGACCTCCGATGTAGGGCGGGGTCTCCCGACCCCGCCGTCGTCCGCCCTCGCCGCCACGCCCGCCCCCGTTGACCCCACGCCCAAAACTGGCGGTCGCGGCGATGCACCATTGCCCGAGCTCACGACGCCCACGTGGGAGCCCGGCAAAAAACGCGTCCTCATCATCACCGGCGGCAGTTCGCACAAGTTCGCGCAGTTCTTCTCCGGCACCGATTCCGCCACGCTTCGCGCCGCCGGCTTCACCGTCCACGCCACCGAGGACCGCGACCAGGCCGCCGAGCTTTTGCCCCAGGCCGACATCGCCGTCATCAGCGTGAATCGGAAATTCTTCGACACCCCCGCCTATCGCAAAGCGGTCATGGCCTTCGCCGCCGCGGGCAAGGGCATCGTCATGCTGCACCCCGGCACGTGGTATGGCTTCGCCGAGTGGCCCGACCTCAACGCCCAAATCGTCGGCGGCGGTGCCCGCGGTCACGACAAGCTCGGCAAGTATTCTGTCAACGCCCTCAAGCCCACGCACCCGATTCTGAAAGGCGTGCCCGCCTCTTTCGAGGTCGAGGACGAGCTCTACTACATCAACGCCGAGCCCGAAAAAATCCCCGCCGGCACCGCGCCCATCGAGGTGCTCGCCGAGACCTCGCCCTCGATCAAATTCAAGGCCCCGCATCCCGTGGTGTGGATCACGAAGCACGAAAAAGCCCGCATCGTCGGCTTCACCCTCGGCCACGACGAACGCGTCCACGATCACCCGGCCTACCGAACCTTGCTCACGAATGCGGTGACGTGGGCCGCAGGAAAATAGGAGAAAGCGAAAAGCTGAGACTGGGAAATCAGAAGGTTTGACCGTTCCTCGGGCACCGCCGTCGTTTCCCAATTTCCACTTTCATCCTTTCCTCTTTTCCGATGCCCACCATCGCCATCCTCGGCACGCTCGACTCCAAAGGCCCCGAGCACGCCTTTGTCGCCGATCAAATTCGCCGCGCCGGATTCGCCACCCTCCTGATCGACGTCGGCAGCCTCGACGCACCATCCGTCGTGCCCGACATCACGCGCAGCGAGGTCCTCGCTGCGCTCAACGCTCCCGACACCGCCGCGATCCTCGCGCGCAGGGACCGCGGCGAATGTGTCACGCTCATGGGCCGCGCCGCCGCGAAACTCATCGCCGCCCTCGCCAGCGAAAACAAAATTGCTGGCATTGTCTCCCTCGGCGGCGGCGGCGGCACCGCCATCGCCACCGCCGCGATGCGCGCGCTTCCGATCGGTTTTCCGAAGCTCATGGTCTCGACACTAGCGAGCGGCCAGACCGCGCCCTACGTCGGCACCACCGACATCACGATGATGCCCGCCATCGTCGATGTCTCCGGCCTCAACCGCGTCTCGCGCGTCATCTTCGCCAACGCCGCCGGCGCGATCTGCGGCATGGTTTCTTGTAGGGGCGTGGCTAGTCCACGCCCGGAGGCGCGCACGAGGCACGCCCCTACACCAGACCCTACGCCAGACGACAAGCCCCTCATCGTCGCGAGCATGTTCGGCAACACCACCGCGTGCGTCACTGAGGCGAAGCGCATCCTCGAAGCCGCCGGCTACGAAGTGCTCGTCTTCGCCGCGACCGGCAGCGGCGGCCGCGCGATGGAGGCGCTGATCGCCAGCGGCATGGTCGCCGGGGTGCTCGACATCACGACGACCGAGTGGGCCGACGAACTCGTCGGCGGCGTCCTCACCGCCGGCCCCGAGCGCCTCGACGCTACCGCCAAGGCGAAGATCCCCGCCATCGTGTGCCCCGGCTGTCTCGACATGGTGAACTTCGGCGAGCGCGCGAGCATCCCCGCGAAATTCGCCGGCCGCACGTTCTATCAGCACAACGCGCAGGTCACGCTCATGCGCACCACGCCCGCCGAATGCGCCGAACTCGGCCGCATCATCGCAGAAAAAATAAATCGCTACACCGCGCCCGTCACCGTGCTAATTCCGCGCCGCGCGATCAGCGTGATTAGCGCCGCCGGTCAGCCCTTTCGCGATCCTGCCGCCGACACCGCGCTCTTCTCCGCGCTTACCACTCATCTCCGACCGGCCATACCCGTCCGCGATCTCGATTTGGCGATTAACGATCCGGCGTTTGCGCGGGCGTGCGCGGAGGCGTTGCTCGGCCATTTAGCACCCGGGCGCTAGCCTTGGGGCGGGGACAGGTGGGTGCAGGTGCGAAAAATTGCGTGCGTCTATGCACCGGTTAGTTACAAACGCGGCCTGTCCCCGCCGCCGGTCAGGCGACGCGGGCCACGGCCGACCTACCACCACTTATGAAAACCGCACCCGCATTCCTTCCTTCACTGATTCCCCTTCGCTGGTTGTTTCGCTCCAGTGTGTTTCTCCTGGCGCTTTGGGGCGTGACCGCCCTGGCCCAAACCACCGGCTCGATCTCCGGCACCGTCACGGACAAGGCCACCGGCGGTTACCTCGTCGGCGCCGAGGTGCGCGTCGCCGGCACCACCCTCGCGACGGCCACGGCGCGCGACGGCACGTTCACCCTCCCCGGCGTGCCCGCGGGCAGCCAGACGCTCGAGGTGAGCTACGTTGGCCGCAAGACCAAGACGGTCCCGGTCGCGGTCCGCGCCGGCGCTTCGACGCCCGCGAGCGTTGAGCTCGGCGAAGGTGACTTGATCGTGATGGAAGCCGTCACCGTCGAATCCGTGCGCGAAGGCCAGTCGCGCGCGATCAACCAGCAGCGCACGAGCAACACCGTGATGAACGTCATCTCCGCCGACGCCATCGGCAACCTCCCCGACAATACTGTGGGCGACGCCCTCGCGCGGCTCGCCGGCGTCAGCATCGTGCTCGACGGCCGCTCCGCCTTCGCCTCCATCCGCGGCGCCGAGGCCAAGTTCAATTCGATCACGCTCGACGGCTCGCACGTCAGCGCGCCCGCGGCCGACGGCATCTCCACCGTGGGCGGCACCGATACCCGCGCGTTCGATCTCAGTTCAATTCCCTCCGACATGGTCAGCAGCATTGAGGTGATCAAGGCGCTGCCCGCCGACCGCGACGCCGACTCCTTCGGCGGCCTCGTGAATCTCGTCACCCGCAGCGCGTTCGACCTGCCGGGCCGCAGCCTCAACGGCCGCGCCGAGTATCGCTACAACAGCCTGCGCAAGGACGACGGCTACGGCCTCACGCTCAACTACAGCGACGTCCTCGACGCCAAGCGCACGTTCGGCGTCACCGCCACGCTCTCGGCCGCCGACGACAAATACGGCCAGCAAGACTACGAGATCGCCTACTTCGACAAGAGCATCGCACCCGTGAACACCATCGCCGGCATCACCAACCAAGGCATCTCCGAGTTCGACCAGCGTTTCCGCCGCATCGAGAAGGAGAGCCTCGGTGGCAACCTTAACTTCGACTACCGCCCCGGCGACATCTCGCAGTTTTACTTGAAGCTCTTCCACAACGGCACCGAAACAGACTCCACGCGTTGGCGCCTCCGCCAGCGCGGCTTCAACACTTTCGCCGCCACTTCCACCGACCTCCGTGCCACCGGCACCGAGGCGCGAATCACACGCCGGCTCGATCACACTATCTCCGAGCGCGAAAGCGACCGCATCACGCTCGGCGGCAAGACCAAGCTCCCCGAGGGCACGCTGAGCTACGAAGCCAACTACGGCGCCGCCACCTTCGAAGCCAAATCGCGCCGCTACCAATTCGAGACCGCCTCCGCCGCGCTCCGCCGCAATATCGATTTCGTGGTGGATCGCACCGACCCCGCCTACCCGCGCGTGACGATGACCAATCGCGCCACCGGCGAGAACTCGCTCTTCCGCACCCAGGACATGGCGCTCAACCAAATCCGCTTCCACCGCCTCAACAGCGAGGACGACGATCTCGTCGCCAAGCTCGACTACGAGTTCAACCAGAAGGTCGGGGAGCTGCCCGTGC
>JANNEY010000425.1:0-7482 GCA_031379235.1 Opitutaceae bacterium
GTTCCGGCGGGCGGACGCAACGCGGGCGCGGACGAGCCGCGCCCCTACAAGAATGCGCGTGGCTCGAGCTCCGCGCAGTCACCTTCCGCAATCTCAAGGGCTTCGACCTGCGCCTCCCGCTCGGCCGCCTCATCATGGTCGCCGGCCCGAGCGGCGCCGGCAAATCCACGCTGTTCCGCGACGTGCTGCACCCGGCCGTCACGCACGCGATCAACGCGCGGAAGCAAAAACTCACCGGCCGCGAGTTCACGCGCGCCACCGGCTTCGCCTCCGATTCCGACTCTCAACCCTCAACTCTCAGCTCCGCGGCTCGCCATAGCTCCACAGGAGCGACGGCGGCTCAGCTCCCTTTTGCAGAGCTGCGCAACGCGCAGGTCTTCAAGCGGGTGGTCGAAGTGGACCAATCGCCAATCGGCAAGACCCCGCGCTCCACGCCCGCCACCTACCTCGGCATCTTCGATCTCATCCGGCAGTTTTTCGCCTCGCTGCCTGAATCAAAAATCCGCGGCTACGCCGCCGGGCGTTTCTCGTTCAACACGGCCGGCGGTCGCTGCACGGCGTGCGAAGGCGCGGGACGCATCAAGCTCGAGATGGCATTTATGCCCGACACGTATCTCCCTTGCGACGATTGCCGCGGCGGACGCTACAGCGCGGAACTCGGCGACATCGCGTGGAAGGGGAAAAATATCGGCCAGGTGCTTCAGCTGACCTTTGAGGAGGCCGCCGTGTTCTTCGATTTCCATTCGCAGCTCGCGCAAGTCTGCCAGCTCATGGTCGATTGCGGCCTCGGTTACCTCACGCTCGGCCAGTCGTCGCCCACGCTCTCCGGCGGCGAGGCGCAGCGCCTCAAGCTCGTGACCGAACTCAGCGCCGGCCTCGCGACCTACAAGGAGCGCAGCCGCGGCACGCTGCCGCGCAACCTCTACCTACTCGAGGAGCCGACCATCGGCCTCCACTTGAGTGACTGCGAAAAACTGATCCGCGTCCTTCACTCGCTCGTCGATCAGGGCCACACCGTCGTCGTGATCGAGCATCACCTCGATCTGCTGGCCGAGGCTGACTACATCATCGAACTAGGCCCGGTGGGCGGCCCCGAGGGCGGCGAGCTGATGTATCAAGGCGATCTAGCCGGGCTGCTGAAGGTGAAGGGCAGCCCCACCGCGCCGTATCTCCGCGCCAAGCTTGGTCGAAAGTAGGGCGGGCTAAAGCCCGCCCCACTCTCAAGCTCGTTTTGTCTCGCTGTGAGACACCCGGATTTCTCCACTTGGCCCATGGCCAGTCTGAGTAGCACCGAAAAACGCCAGCTCCTCGCTGCGACCAAATGCCGGCCGGCGAACGCCGTGCGAACGCCTGCGCTGCTGCCCATGTCACCGCGCGCCTACATCGAGTTTGCGACGTTCGCAGCGAAGTTTGGTCGCTCGGTCAAGCCCGTGCGCTTCATCGGAGACAACTGGAAACTCTGAAGGCGATCACAGCGGCGCGCTGTTCTTCGGGTCGGCGAGCAGGGCCTTGAACGCCACATCCTCGCGCACGTTGTCCCAAGTCGGATCAACTTTGAGCATCGGCACCGTGAGGCCGCTGGGCACGCGGAGCAGCTTGGCGATCAGTTCGCAGCTCTCGCGGGAGCGATTGAGGTAGGCCAGCATCTCGGCGAGGGTAATTTCACGAGCCCAACGGGTGCCGGCGTTCGACTCGGGCACCGCGTCGATGAAGCGACGTGCGGCCGCGAGGGCGTCTTCCGTGCGGCCGGTCCGCAGCCAGGCCTGCGCCTGATAGCCGGCCTTCGGCGAGGGTCCAAAATCCGGCGCGGCCTGCAGGCGCTCCGCCACGACGATCATTTCCCGGGCGACGGCTTCGGCTTCGCCGGTGCGGCCCAGCCGCCGCAGTGCGTCGGACTTCCGGCCGAGTTGATCGAGCTTCACGCTGTCCGAAAAAGTTCCGGCCTCGACGGCCGCGATCACCTCGGTGAACTCGCGTCGGCGCCAGTGCCAGGCGGCACGCGAATTTCCTGCGGGGATTTTCCCCGGAGCGGGCAGCGTGCCATCCAACTGGAATTGGGCCATGATGCCCGGCCCGGCGACCGTATTCTTGCGGCCGCTCAAGAGATGCTTCAACTCGTCCCAGCGTCGAAGCCAGATCAGCTCCGTCGCAGCAAAACTCCAATATTGCGGGACTCCAGCATCGAGCTCGGCCGCACGCCGGTAGTGGACGGCAGCCTCGGTTCGTCGTCCCAGCAGGCGGAGGGCAGCTCCGGCGAAAATATAGCCGTCCGGGTCGTTCGGCAGCGCACGGATTGCGCTCTGCGCCAGCGTCAGGGCGCGCTCCCCGTCGCCCATGATGATCGCGTAGTATTGCGCCAATGCGGCGTCGCCGGCTCCGCCGGGTGCGAGTCGCGAGGCAGTTTCACTCCATCGTTTCGCTTCGGCGGCGTGATGGAGCAAATCCTGCGATTCGCGACTCAACCCGAAAGTCCGCGCATGCAGCCGGCCCAGCATGCGGGCCGCCGGCATGAAGGCCGGATCGAGCTGCACGGCTTCGGTCATCAAGACAATATCCTCGTTGAGGCGGGCCACGTTGAAATATCCGTCGTTCAGATAGTCGTTCAGCGCCTTCAGGTAGAGGTCGTAGGCGCGGGGATTGCGCGTCATGAACTGCGCGAATCCGCCGCGACCGACTCCCGCCCGCGCCTGCAACACCCGAGAGACTTCCTCCGCCACCTCCGTCTGCACCGCAAAGGCGTCGATGACTGGCCGGTCGAGCTTCGGCAGCGCCCAGAGCAACGCGTCGTCGCCCGCGCGGCGCAGCTCGAGCTGGATGCGCACGCGGTCGCGCTCGCGGCGCACGCTGCCCGTGATGACGTTCGCGACCCCGAGTTCGCGCGCGATCGCGGCGATGGGTCGCGTCGAGCCCTTGTAGGCCAGCGCGGCGCTGCGGGAGGCGACCTTGAGGTCCGCGTTCGTCTGGAGCGTCGAGATGATCTCGTGGTGCATCCCATCCGTGAAAAACGCGTTCTCCGGGTCGGGGCTGAGATTTTCGAGGGGGAGGACGACGAGGGATTTGTCGCTGATGGCGGCGGGGGCGGTGGGTGCCGGCGCGGATTTTTCGACGGTGGGCGGCGCGCTCCGTCGCGCCGCCGGATCGGAAGCCGGCGAGGCCGTGCGCCAAATCCACGCGCCGGCGGCGAGGGTGAGAACGACGGCGGCCGCGATCGCAGCAGGACCGAACCGCCGCGCGCGGAGCGCACGGCCCACCTTCATGCCCGCTGGGGACGCGGCGCCCTCGCCGCGTTCTCCGGGGCCCATTCGACCAAGCTCAGGGTCGCGACGAGGGCGCCCCGGCTCCATCTCTGAGTTACCGAGCAACCGCTGCACTTGCGCGCAAAACGCCGCGTTTGTCTCACCGCCCGCGAGGCGCGTCCACTGCACCGCGAGAAACGCATCGGGCACGTGCGCGTCGCGCTCGCCGGTGGCATCGACGACGACAGGCACGAGGAAGGGCTTGCCCTTGGCCATGAGGTGCGAGCGATCCTCGGCGAGTTTCCATTCGAGGCGGAAATAGCCTTCGAGCCGCGCCTGCGTGTTGGCCGAGATAAGCGGCAGAAAGAGCGCGCAGTCGCGGATCTGCGTGCGGATTTTCCGGTCCCACGCATCGCCGCCGCGCAGTTCGCTTTGGTCGAACCAGACCTCGACGCCCGCGGCGCGCAGCGCCTCGCAGATGCGCCGGGCTTCCGCCGCATCCTGCGTGGCGTAGCTCAGAAAAACGGCGCGATTCGGGGCAATGTCGGCGGACACAGCGGCACGCTTGCGCGGCACACACGGAGCGTCGAGCGCGGAAAATTTGCCCGCGACCGCGAATCTCACAGGCGACGGGCGCCTCTCAGTTTCTTGCATTGAGTAGGGGCGTGCCTTGTGCGCGCCTTTCCCCGATGGGCGTGGACGAGCCACGCCCCTACGAAAACCATTCGGGACAGCGGTATTTGCAGGAACCTGAGATGCGCCCCAGGCGACTCGTTCCGCACTTTCGCCTTCCCCTCGCCCGCGGCGCGCCCTTTGCTTCGTCCTCTTTGTTTTCATTTCCAGCGCTTCGTTTTTTCCATCCATGAACACCACAATCACCGCCATCACCGCCCGCGAAATCATCGACTCGCGCGGCAATCCGACCGTTGAGGTCGACGTGCGCCTCGCCTGCGGCACCCTCGGCCGCGCCGCCGTGCCTTCCGGCGCCTCCACGGGCGAGCACGAGGCCATCGAGCTCCGCGACGGCGACAAGGCCCGCTACGGCGGCAAGGGCACGCTCAAGGCCGTCGCCAACGTCAAAACCAAGATCGCCCCGGCGCTCATCGGCCGCGACGCCTGCGACCAGATCGGCATCGACCGCGCGATGATCAAACTCGATGGCACCTCGACGAAGTCGAAGCTCGGCGCCAACGCCATCCTCGGCGTCTCGATGGCGACGGCGAAAGCCGCGGCCGGTTCCCTCGGCCAGCCCCTCTACAAATATCTCGGCGGGCCGAACGCGAAAGTCATCCCCGTGCCGATGATGAACATCATGAACGGCGGCGCGCACTCCGATGCTCCGATCGATTTCCAGGAATTCATGATCATGCCCACGGGCGCCAAGACCTTCTCCGAGGCCCTCCGCATGGGCTGCGAGGTTTTTCATTCGCTCAAGAAGGTTTTGAAGGAAAAGGGTCTCGCGACCGCCGTCGGTGACGAAGGCGGCTTCGCCCCCAAGCTCGAGTCGGCCGAGGCCGCGCTCGACGCCATCGCCCTCGCGGTGAAAAACGCCGGCTACAAGCTCGGCAAGGAAATCAACCTCGCGCTCGATGTCGCTGCGTCCGAGTTCTACGTGAAGGAGAAGAAGCACTATGTCTTCAAGAAATCCTCCGGCCAGATCCTCAGCGGCGACGAACTCGTCGCGTTCTACCAGAAGCTCACCGCGAAATACCCGATCATCTCGATCGAGGACGGTTGCGCCGAGGGCGACTGGGTGACGTGGAAGAAACTCACCGACGCCATCGGCGACCGCGTGCAGCTCGTGGGCGACGATCTTTTCGTGACGAACACCGCCTTCCTCAAGAAGGGCATCGAGACCAAGACCGCGAACTCGATTCTCGTGAAGGTAAACCAAATCGGTTCGCTCACCGAGACCTTCGACGCCGTCGAGATGGCCAAGGAGGCCAACTACACCGCCGTCATCTCGCACCGCTCCGGCGAGACCGAAGACGTCACCATCGCCGACATCGCCGTCGCGACGAACGCAGGCCAGATCAAAACCGGTTCGCTCTGCCGCACCGACCGCGTCGCGAAATACAACCAGCTTCTTCGCATCGAGGAAGAGCTCGGCGCCAGCGCGATCTACGGCGGCAAGATGAAGGGCCTCTGAGTTCGCCGCGTCAGCCGACGTGGCGCGCGTTGCCCCCAACGCGGTTGGGTTGCGAGGCACGTCATGAAAGCGCGTTAGGGGCAACGCGCTCCACCTGCGGAAACATTCTCTCAAGGGGCCGGTCACTTTGACCGGCCCTTTTTTTGCGCCCTCGACACCCTCGCCTCCCAGACTACCTTGCCGCCCTCCTTTCGCATGAAACTTCGCCCGCTCACCTTCGCGCTCTTCGCCGTCCTCGCCGGCACCGCAGCGCGCGCCGCGGAGGAGCCCGAGACCAAGCCGACTCCGCGCGAACTGCTGCGCGCGAAAATCGCCGAGGACGCGAAGAAAAAATCTACTCTACCCGTCGCGAAATCCGCCGCCCCGACCCCGGCCGCCACAACCGCCGCACCCACCCCGGCCGCGGCGACCCCGCCCAGCGCGTCGGCGAAAACCGAGACCGCCAAGGCGGCCAAACAAACGCCGACCGTGCTGCCCAAGGTCGAGGTGAGGAAGGAGCGCATCACCGTGCTCGACGTCGAAATCGCCAAGCAGGAGGAAGCCATCGCCCGCGAGCGCAAGAACCTGAAGCCCTCCGAAACCGATCTCGCGCTCAACGACAGCGCCATTGCCAAGCCGCTGGCCATCTTCGGCGGTGAGTCCGCTCAGTTCCGCAAACGCGTCGCCAGCGAGCGCGTCGAACTCATGGAAGCGGAGAAAGACATCCTCGAGGCCATGAAGCGCGCTCGGACGAAAGAGGAAAAGGCCGGGCTGCAAAAGCAGGTCGACGAACTCCGCGCCGTCCGTCGCGAATTGGAAAAAACGCTGCGTTAAGCGGCGTCGCCGTCCCCGTCGTCCATCGCCTCAAGGAGTTCGCGGAGGGCAGCGAGTGCGGTGGCTTTAGGACTCTGTTTAAGGATGTAGCCAGCCGCCCCCAGGCGCATCGCCTCTTGCACGGTATGAATGGCACTCTCCGCCGTCACGAGCACCACTGGCAGGCCGGGGTCGATCGCGGCGATTTTTTCGAGCACGGCCAGGCCGCTCATCCCCGGCATATTGACATCAAGCAACACGAGACCGGGCGGCTGTTTCCGAATCTGGGCCAGCGCGCTAGCGCCATCCGCCGCCTCCTCGCAGGATTCGATCCCGGCTTCGCGTAACAACAGCCGGAGATAGGTGCGGACATGCGACTCGTCGTCGACAATCAGCGCGGTGGTTGGGCGTCCCATGCGGACATTATGATGGGGCACAACAATCCGACACAAGCCCGCGCTGCGGCCGGCCGTCACCCACGCCCTACTCCGCCCGCAAAATGTAGCCGCGGAGATATTCGCTCTCCATCATCGTCACGAGCACGGGATGGTCCGGCGGCTGGTGACTCCACTCGACGACACGCACCTTGCGCTTCGCATCCGTCGCCGCGCCGGCGATCACGCCGCGAATTTCCGCATCCTGCATGTGATGGGAGCAAGAGTAGGTCGCCAGCACCCCGCCAGGGGCGAGCCGCTGGAGCGCGCGCAGGTTAATTTCCTTGTAGCCACGCAACGCCCCTTCGAGCGCGCTCTTCGACTTCGCAAACGGCGGCGGATCGAGCACGATCACGTCCCACAATCCGTCGCCCGCGCGCACCGGATCGTTGAACCAGTCGAACACGTTCGCGACCTCGAATTTCGCTGCCACCCGGTTCTGCACCGCGTTTCGTTTCGCCGCCGCGATGGCGTCTTCGGCGCTGTCCAGTCCGAGCACCTCGCGCGCGCCTGCCCGCGCGGCGTGCAGCGCGAACGCGCCCTGGTTGCAGAACGCGTCCAAGACCCGCTTCCCGGCGCAATACGTCGCCACGGCCGCGTGTTGCGGCCGTTGGTCGAGATAAAATCCTGTCTTCTGCCCCTGCTGCAAATCGAGCCAGTAATCGAACCCGTCGATCGTCACCCACCGTGGTTCCCACGATTTCCCCGAGCGCGTGTGCACCTCCATCGGCAGGCCCTCGAGGCGCCGGATCGGTGCGTCGTTGCGGAAAATAATCTCCGCCGGCTTCACGACCTCCGCGAGCACATCGCCGACGAGGGTCGAGCGTTTTTCCAGCGCCGCCGTTTGAATCTGCGCGACGAGCGCATCGCC
>JANNEY010000430.1:0-5674 GCA_031379235.1 Opitutaceae bacterium
CGACGCGATACTGACGGCCCTCGTTGATTTGAATCACGAGGACGAGTTTCTCCGGGGTCGGATAAGTGAAGAGCACCTTGTCCTGCGGGATTTCCACGTCGAGGAAGCCGTGCTCGCGGTAGTAATCACGGAGTTTGTCGAGGTCGTCCTCAAATTGATCATCCTTGAAGCGCCCCGAGCCAGTCAGCCAGGAGAACATCCACCACTTCTTGGTCTCCATTACACCGGAAGAAAATGTGCCGCCGCCGAGGGCCTTGGACTTGATGCTTTTGTTGCCGGTAAACTTAATCTCAGCGATCTTAACCTTGGCGCCTTCGCGCACTTTGAAGACGACCGTGCCGAAGCCGCCCACGCGGTCGCGCTCAATGGTGTAGTTGATCGAAACCTGATTGTAGCCGGCCTTCTGGTAAAATTCGCGGAGCTTTTCCGAGTCCTCCTTCACCTGGCGTTCATCGAGGGCTTGGTTGGATTTAACCTTAACCTCTTTCTCCAGCCGGTTGGACTTCATTTTCTGGTTGCCCTCGAAACGAACCGCGAGCACGCGGAATTTCGGGGTGACTTCGACGACCAGATTGAAGGTCTGGGCATCCACGGGCTCGTGCTTCACCTCAATAAACTCGAAAAGTCCCGTGCGGTAGAGCGAGCGGATGTCACGGTCGAGAATCACTTCGTCAAAATCGCCGCCTTCACGGATCTGCATGTTGGCGCGGACGACCTGCTCGTTCACATTGGCCGTGCCCACGAACTTGATCGTGACGCTGCCGACCTTGTATACGGGAGCCGGAGCTTGGGGCTGGCCTGCTTGGCCGGCCGCCTGTGCGCCAGCCTGCGCGAAAGCGGGCGCGCCACCACCGGCGAGGAGGCCGAACACTGCGAGATACAAAAAGGCTACCCTGCGCACAGGGTTACTGATGAAAGTTTTCAAAGCGGGTGATATCTCGTAGGAACGTAAGCTTCAATTCTCCTACCGGGCCGTTTCGTTGCTTGGCAACGATTAACTCGGCGGAGTCGGCGGCTACTTGGAATTTTTCGTCGGCATCGCGGGGTCGGGCCAGCATGAGGACCACGTCGGCGTCCTGTTCGATTGAGCCTGATTCGCGAAGGTCGGAGATTTTTGGGGTGCGGTTATCTTTTTCGGAAGAACGGTTGAGCTGGGATAATACAAGCACGGGGACGTCGAGTTCCTTCGCAAGTGCCTTCAATCCACGTGAAGCCTCCGCCACCTGCTGTTCGCGCGGCACGCGCGGATCGGTCGGACTCAGCAGTTGCAGGTAGTCGACCATGATGAAGCCGAGCGGCGTCCGCGAGTGGATGCGTCGCGCCTTGGCCCGCAGCTGCATGATCGAAATCGCACTGGAATCGTCGATGAAGATAGGCGCCTTGGAGAACTCGTCGGCGGCTTGGAGCAGACGATTCTGCTCGTCGCCATTCTTTGAAAGCAAGCCGTCGCGGAGGAGCTTCATGTTCACCCGCGCCCGCGAACACAGCATGCGGAGCGCAAGCTGCGAGGCGCCCATTTCGAGTGAGAAAATCAACACGGCCGAGGGCGGGCCTTTTTTGGGCAACGCCGCCGTCTCGGCAAAATTCAACGCCAGCGAGGTTTTGCCCATTGAGGGTCGCGCCGCGAGCACGATCATTTCCG
The DNA here is from genome assembly GCA_031379235.1 of Opitutaceae bacterium. Lineage (GTDB taxonomy): Bacteria > Verrucomicrobiota > Verrucomicrobiia > Opitutales > Opitutaceae > ER46. The sequence goes on from JANNEY010000430.1 coordinate 1,643, forward strand.
TCTTCTGGAACCCCCACATGAGCGCATCGAGATCCTTGAAGCCAGAGGAGATGCCGGTGAGCTCGCCTTTCTTCATCATCATTTTCGTGATGACGCTCATGGCTTCCTTCGTCGCGCCCTCCATCTGCTTCGCGCTTTCGCTGACGCGGCTCTGCGTCACCCCAAAAATCTTCGCCTCAATTTGATCGACGAATTCGTCAATCCCCCCGGAGAAACCGTAGCAATCCTCCACGGCACCAGTGGCCGAGCGGATGATTTCGCGGAGCAAGGCCTGCTCGCGCACTTTCTCGATGAAATAACTCGCCTGCGCCGTCGTCGGGATCCGGCTGCTCACCTGCGCGAGAAAAGCGTAGCCCCCCACTTGATCAAGTAGACGCGCGGTCTTCAACTCCTCCGCGACGACCGAGACATCGATGGTCAACCGGCGATTGTAGAGATCGAGGAGTCGCTCGTAGATAATCCCGTGCTTGTTGTCGTAAAATGACTCGGGCCGGATGCGTGCCTCCAAACAGCGCGAAACAACATCCGAGCCATCCAGCAGACAGCACGAGAGCAAGTGCTCCTCCGCCTCGAGACTGTGCGGCAGCGTCCGCCCCACCGCGCCACCGGCCGGGGCCGGAGCGTAGGAACGGGGGCTAGAGCTGGAGGCGTCTTGAACCATAAGGGAGCCGAAAAGTAGGGAGCGGCGGCGGACCAGCGGCAAGGGCCGCTTTTCCACATTCTATTCCCAAACACAAAAGCCGCGCCCGACGAGCAGACGCGGCCTGAGTAAAGCAACCGGCTGAGCCTGTTACTTCGCGTCCTTGCGCGGACGGCGCTCGGAACGCTTCTCGGTCCACTCGGCGGCAGGCGCCGCTTCGACGGCCACAGGCTCGATGGGATTTTCCGAAACGACATCGAAGCTGATGTCGACGGAGACATCGGCGTGCAGTTTGATCTTCACCTCGTGCTTGCCGAGGGTCTTCACCGGTGTGAAGAGGTGGATCTTCCGCTTGTCGAGCGTCACACCAGCCGCGGTGAGTTTTTCGTGGATGTCCTGCGCGGTGATCGCGCCGAACATCTTGCCGCCCTCGCCCGTCTTTACGGCGAAGGCCAGGCTCGTCTTCTCCAGCTGCTTGGCGAGTTCCTGCGCGCCGGTGAGCTCGGTCTGCTCACGCTCGGCACGGCGCTTCTTGAGCGCGTCGACATGCTTCTTATTGGAAGCAGTCAGCGTCACCGCGATCTTGCGCGGGAGGAGAAAATTGCGGGCGTAGCCAGCGCGGACTTTGACTTGATCGCCTTCGCCGCCGAGGCCTTCGACGGGTTTGACGAGGAGAACTTCTGTATGAGCCATGTTCGTGTATGAGTTAAACTGAGTCCGCGCGGAGGCGGGATTTTGGTTTTCGGGTGTCGCGACGGCCCTTGCCGCCGACGGCTGCCTTGCGGCTGCCGCTCCAACAAAATTTTTGGCGTGCGATTAGAATGGCACGTCTTCGTCCAAGTTTTCCGCGGCCGGTTTGGCCGGGGCCGAGCTGCGCGGGGGCGGGGCATGACGCTCGGGAGAGGCGGTCTGGTCGATACCGGGTTCGGAAGAAGGGCCACCGCCACCCGGCGCACCTCCACGGCTGTCGCCGAGGAATTGGAACTGCTCGAGCACGACCTTCATCCGGCTGCGCTTTTCCTTCGTGGTCTTATCTTCCCACTGGTCGAGCCGGAGGCGGCCCTCGACGTAGAGCGGGCGGCCCTTGGTCATGTATTTCGCAATGGTCTCGCCCTGTTTTCCCCACGCCTCGACGTCGACGTAGATCACTTCCTCACGGCTCTCGCCCGACTCCATCTTGAACTGCCGATTGATGGCCAGTGAAAACTGGCAGATCGGCGTGCCCTTGGGCGTCACGCGCAACTCGGGGTCGCGGGTGAGGTTTCCCATGAGCAGGACTTTGTTGAGCGAGGGCATGCGGGGGATGGCGCGCGCGGGGCGCCGTTCGGGATTAGGCCGACTGGATGAAGGTGCGGTAAACGGTGCCGTTCAGGCGCAGCTTCTCGAGCAAGTTGGCGGGCGTCTCGGCGGCGCCGGAGAAATTCACATGCACGTAGTTCGCGCCCGTAAATTTCTTGTCGGTCACGCGGACGAAGTCCTTGCGGCCGACGTTTTCGACGGCGGTCACCTCGCCCTTAACTTCGGCGATGACTTTCTTCACGCCCTCGACGAGTTGGTCGACGGTCTCTTCCCGGCCCCGGTTATCGAGGATGAAGGTCGCGCGGTAGTTGCGTATGGTGGGTTTCATTTTGTTTCTCTGCGGTTGAGCTGATTCATGGCCGGTTCGACGCCGCGGGAGAGCAGCAATTCGAGGCCGGAGACGAAAGGATCGAGTTTTTGAGTGAGGAGGAGCTGTTGTTCGGGAGTGAATTTTCCGAGGACGAAGTCTGAGAGTTCCATTTGTGCGGGCTGCTTTGGGCCGATGCCGAGACGGTAGCGGACGAAACCGTCGCCGACGTGTTCAAGCAGGCTGGCCACACCGTTGTGACCACCCGCACTGCCGGTGATCGAGACCTTAATCAACCCGAGGTCGATATTGAGATCGTCGTAAACGGCGACGATTGCCGAGGGGTCCAATTTGTAGAACCGGGCTACCGCGGCGGCGGCGCGACCGCTGTCGTTCATAAACGTCAGCGGTTTTAGCAGCCAGCGCGTGCGACCCGCCCCGAGATCCCACCGCGCGATCTCGGCATCAAACTGCGGCGCGTGTTTCCACGTGAGGCCGTGTTTTTTGGCGAGAGCGTTGAGGACGACCCAGCCCAAGTTGTGGCGGGAGGCCTCGTATTCGCGGCCCGGATTGCCGAGGCCGGCAACGAGCGAGAGGAACATGACTCAAAGAACATTCGCCAAACCCCGTCGCGGTGAAGCGACGGGGCGGCGCGGAAAAAACGACGCTTACTTCTTGGCGGGAGCAGCGGGCTTGGCGGCACCAGCGGCGGGCTTCGCGCCAGCAGCGGGGGCAGCACCGGGCTTGGCCCCGGCGGCGGGAGCCGCACCCTTGGCATCGCCCGCGGCGGGCGCCGCAGCGGCACCGTCGGCGGGAGCAGCACCGGCCGCAGCCGCGGCGGCACCTTCGCCGGCAGTGGCGGTGGGAGCAGCGACTTCCTGCACGATTTCGGCGACGGGCTCGACGCACGAAACGACGGGCTGGCCCTTCGGGTCGAGAAATTCGACGCCAGGGATGGCCTTGAGCGAACCGACCTTGAAAGTCTCGCCGACCTTGAGCTCCGTCACGTCGACCGTGATCGTCTCAGGCAGGTCCTTCGGCAACACGCGCACGCGCAATGTCTGCGAAGCCATTTCCAAAACGCCGCTCTGGTTCTTGACGCCGAACGATTCGCCGACGACGCGCACCGTCACGCGAATCTCGAACTTTTCATCGCTCTTCACTTCCTGAAGATCGATGTGGAGATATTTGTCTGTGATTGGATCACGTTGCACTTCCTGAAGGAAGGAAAGGGGCTTGTTCGCACCGGGCGCACCATCGAGCTGGATGAGCACCGAGCGGCCACTGACACCTTTGAGGAGGCGGATGAACTCCGGGCCGTCCACGGACAGCGACTGCGGATTCGTGTGCTTCCCGTAGAGAATCGCGGGAACGCGGTTGGCCTTGCGGAGGCGACGTGATGCGCTGCGGCCCGTCTGGGCGCGCTCGGCGACGTTGAGTTTGAACTGTTGGCTCATGTGTTTCGTTCCCCCTGTCACCCCGGAATTGGAGGCAGGCGTAGTGGAAAAGGGTGTGAGGTGATAGGACCGTAATAATCGAAAGCAACCAAAACTTTGGTCGCGCCGGGAATTTTGCAGCGAATCGCCAAAACGAGTGTTGACAAGCTGTGCCCGCGATCCGTTTTTCCACTCCTCTTTGCACGGCGCGGGTCGGGCAAAAGCCACGTTGCCTGGTAGCTCAGTGGCAGAGCAGGTGACTGTTAATCACTTGGTCGTAGGTTCGATCCCTACCCGGGCAGCCATTTGTTTCCTAGGTCTATGATCCATAGGCCGTCAGAAAACGGGGG
>JANNEY010000435.1:0-8150 GCA_031379235.1 Opitutaceae bacterium
TTTTGGTCTGCGGTTCACCCGTGGCCGGGCCCGGAGGTCCCGACTCCACCTCGATCCAACTAAAGTCCAGAAATCATGCGACGTTGGTATAACGTCTGAAAGTAGATGCCATGAGGCGGCGAAAAGGGCGGGTCAGAGACCCGCCCTGCTTCACTCTAGCGCGCGGAAACTTTCCCGGCCGTCGTGGCGGCCTTGGCGTTTTCCAGCACGGTCCGCCAGCGCGCGAGCGAGGTCTTGGCAGCCGCGAGCTTGGCGGCGCTGTCGTCGACCAACACTTTGGCCTCGGTCGCCTTTTTCACCGCGGCGGCGGCCTGCGTCGCCAGCTTCACGATTTGTTTTTCCAGCTCGCCGATCTTTGCCTGCAGGGGTTTGGCCGACTCGGGGGCGGCCTGGGCGGCCTGGGCCTTCGTCTCGGCGAGTTTTTTCTTGGTCTCGGTCAGCGCCACTTGCGCGACGCTCGCGTCGATTTCCAAACCGGGCAGCGCGGCGGTCGCCTTGGCCGCATCGGACTGCAGCGAGGCGATGCGCCCCGAGATTTGCTGCACGCGTTCGACGAGCGGCGGCGGATTGGCGTCGAGTTCCCCGAGCGCCTTGCCGCTCTTCGCATCCCAGACGAAGACCTTTCCATTCCAATCGCTGGCGATCGCCTTGCTGCCGTCGTCGCTAAACGTGGCGCGATTCGGCAGGTCGCCGGCGAAGGGCAGCGTGAGCACGTTTTTGCCGCTGGTGTCCCAGATCTGCACCTTGTTGTCGCGGCCGCTGGACAGGATGCGGCCGTCGTGCGTGAAGCGCGCCGCGAGCGCGCCGCCGTTGTGCGCGGTGATGCTGCGGAGCGCGGAGCCGTCGGTGGATTTCCAGAGCTTGAGCGTGCCATCCTCGCTCGCGGAGAGCACCATCGCGGAGTCGCTGCGCCAGGTAATGGCGGTGATGGCGCCCTTGTGGCCGGGGAGGGAAAACATTTCCTGGCCGCTCTCGGCTTCCCAAAGCATGAGACCGCCGTTGCGGTCGCCGCTCGCGAGGTATTTGCCGTCGGGGGAAAATTCCACGGCGGTGACCCATTCGGTGTGCTTCTTGATCTTGTGCTCGAGCGCGCCGTCCTTGGTGCGGTAAATTTTCAGGAGCCGGTCGGGGCCGCCGAGGGCGACCCACTGCTGGTCCGCGCTGATGTCGGCCGCGAGGACGGAATCGAATTCGTCGCCGACGGTCGCGATGCGCTCGCCGGTCGTGATATCCCAGACGACCACGAGGCCCGATTTCCCGCCGCGCCCGCCGCCGGCGAGGAGGAGGCGGCCGTTGCGGCTGAATTTCAAATCGCAGGGAAAGCCCTCGGCAAACGGCAGCACGCCGGCGAACTCCAGATCGCCGGTGTGGTAGAACACGATTTGTTTGGCCGAGGCGAGGGCGACGATGGGGGCCCACGGGCTGCTCGCCAGCGCGGTCAGGGCCGTGCCGTGCGTCGCACGCACAAACGGATCGAGCGCGAGGTTGGCGGGCATCGGCGGCGGGCCATCGGGTTTGCCGACCGAAACCGACTTCAACGAGAGATCGACGGCGGGTTTGTTGGCGGCGAGCGCCTTGCTGTTCGCGCCTTGCAGCAGGCCGCCCGCGATCCATTGGCGGATGATCGCGATGTCCTTCTCGCCCAGCTTCGTGTTCGGCGGCATCGTCGGCTCATCGGCGTGCGTGATCGATTTGTAGAGCTGGCTGCCCTCGGGATCGCTGGCGTTGAGCGTCGTGCCGCTGCCACCGCCCTTGATCGCGGCGCTGAACGAGGTGAGGTCGAGATCGCCCTTCAGCTTGTCGGGATTGTGGCACTTGAGGCAGTTGTCGCGGAAGATGGGGAGGACGTTATCCTCGTAAGTCACCTTGGGCGCGGGCTCGGCGGCGAGGGCGGCCGACGCGAGGGTGGCGAAAAACGCGGCGGTTGAAAAACCGCCGTTCCGGAAGGAGCGGCGCTTTTCAAGCGCCGTGTCTTGTTGGCCCTGCATGGTGGCGCTCAGTGGTTGAACACGAATTCCTTCGCGTTGAGCAGCGACCAGAAAAGATCGTTCAGCACCGCGTCGGGTTTCTTCTCAGCGGTGAAAAAGGCCTGGAGCTGGGTCGTCTCGGTTGTCGTCGGAAGCCGGTTCAGCGTGCGCAGGTAGAGTTCCTCGATGACTTCGGGCGACGTGCGGCCTTCCTTCAGTAGCTTCTTCACGAGGCCGCCGTTGAGGACCTTAGCGTTCACCGCGTCGCCGTTGAGGAGATGGAGCGCCTGCGAGAGATTGGGCTCCATCTTGACCTCGCAGGTGCAGGGGGTTTCGCGCGTGGCGCGACCAAAGGTCGTCAGGAAATAATTCGTCGTGCGCCCGTCCGCGATCTCCATGGCGCGCGAACCCTGGGGGAGGCCGCGGATTTTTTCACTGCTGCCGGTGACGCTGCTCAGCGCATCGAGCAGCACCTCGGCGCGGATGCGGCGCACGCTGCTCCGCGCGAAATTGCGATCGTCGCCCGCGTTGCTCTCGTTGGCAGCCGACGAGAGCTGATAAGTGCGCGAGGTGCAGATGTCGCGGACGAGTTTTTTAAAATCGTAACGATACGCGGTGAGCTGCGCCGCGAGCTTGTCGAGCAGCGCGGGGTTCGAAGCGGGATTGCTCACGCGCACATCGTCGACGGGATCGATGATGCCCTTGCCGAAGAAGTGCGCCCAGACGTGGTTCGCGAGATTGCGCGCGAAATAAGGATTGTCCGGCGCGGTGAGCCAGCCGGCGAGCACGGCGCGGCGGTCGGCGCCCTTGGCGATCTCGGGCTGGGCCCCGCCGAGGAATTTTGGCGCCATGTCCTTGCCGCCGACGGGGTGTTTCACGCCGCCGCTCGCACTGTTGAACACGATCGTCTCGCGCGGGTCTTCGCCGGCTTTGCGGCCGATCTGGGAGAAGAACGCGGCAAAGCTGTAGTAGTCGTTCATCGACCACCGATCAAAGGGATGGTTGTGGCACTGCGCGCACTGGACCCGCACGCCCATGAAAGCCTGCGCCACATTTTCCGAGAGCTTTAGCGTATCGCGCTCGATCTTAAAAAAATTGGCTTCGGGGGTTTCGAAGCTCGGGCCCGTCGCGGTGAGGAGCGACTTCACCATCGCATCGACGGGCACGTTGCGCGCGATCTGTGCCTCGAGCCAGTCGAAGTATTGCAACGCGGACTTGGTGCTCATCTGGAGCTGCTGATCGGCGCTGCGAATCTGGAGGAGCTCGGCCCACTTCATCACCCAAACATCGACGAATTCCTTCCGGCCGAGCAGCTCATCGACGACCGTCTCGCGCTTGGTGGCGGAGGTGTCGGCGAGAAATTTTTTGACCTCGGCCGGCGTGGGCAGCGTGCCGGTGATATCGAGCGAGGCGCGGCGGAGAAACGTCGCATCGTCACAAAACGCTGACGGCGCGATGCGCAGCTTGCGGAGCTTCGTGTTCACGAGGCCGTCGATGTAGTTGTTCTCCGCGACCTGCGGCCACGTGAACTTCAGGCCTTTGGGAATCGTGAGCACTTGCACGCCGGACTCGAAGCCCTCGTAGCGCGCCGTAATGAACGCTTCGCCGCGCACGCCGGCGGTGGCCTTGCCGGACTCGGATACTTTTACGGCGACATCGTTGTTGCTCATGAACGCCGTCAACGCCGTCACATCGCGATCCGTGCCATCGGAGAAAAACGCGCGGACGTTGAGCTGCTGTGCCTCGCCGGTGCCCTCGAGGACGGACTGGAGCGGGTTGATTTCAAGCCGCACGACCTTGGCGACCTCGCCGGCATCCTTCGGCGCCCCGGCCTTCAGCCAGGCGAGCAGCGTGCGGTGGAATTCGCTGTCGGCCTTGAAGCGTTCGCCGCCGGTGTGCGGCACGCGGTTGGTCGCCTTTTCCAGGACCAGACTTTCCTCGGGCAGCGCGAGGTTGATGCGGCGGCCGATGGCTTCGCGCGTGAGCCGGAAGTGATCGCCGTCGGGATCGTAGCCGAAGAGGGAGAGGCGGAAGCCGTCCTTGCCGCGCGACGAGCCGTGGCAGCCACCGGTGTTGCAGCCCGCTTTGGTGAAGACGGGCATCACATCCGACACGAAACTGATCGGCGGCTCCGAGGCGGCACTCTCGACTTTGATCGGGACGGTGAGGGTCTTGCCCTGAAACTTGATCTTTAGCTCGGTCCGACCGTCGGCGATGGGTGAAAAGACAAACTGCTCGAATTTCGCGAGGGTCTTGTTCGCGAGGGTGTAACTGGCCTGCGCGGTGACATCGCGCGTCACGCCGTCGGCATAGATCGCCTGCACGACGATCGACTGGCGGTCGTGCTTGGTCTTCAGGTTTACGTCAGAGGGAAAGACTCTCACCTCGGTGAGCGCGGGGGCTTTGGCCGCGGCGGCGAGCGCGGGCGATGCGAGCAACGCCCCGCACGGGATGGCCGCCAAAAGGCGCAAGATGGCGCAAAAACGGGCCGCATTTTTATGCGCCATCTTGCGTCTCTTTGCGGCCAATTGGGTTGAGGGAAAATTCATCGAGGTCCGGAAATCATTCCTTTGCCTGCGCGACGGGTTTCGCGGCGGGAGCGGCGGCGGGTTTGTTGCGGGGCGCGTCGACGCGCAGCACGCTGCCGGCGGCGATGAGATGTGGGATGGGTTCACCGTCGCGCATGATGACGACGGTGCAACCGACATTCTTGTGGTTGCCGCCGGGGCTTTTCTCGTTGGTCACGATTTCGAAGACGGCCTCTTTACTGTCCTTGGTGATCTCGACGGGTTTGGCGGTGATGTTGTCGGGGAGGCCGGTGAGCGTGGCGAGGGCGGCGCCTTCAAACGGGATTTTTTGATCGAGGACGCAGACCATCTTGCCCGTCTGCCCACGCTCGACCTTGGCGGGTTCAATCTTGCCGAAGAGATGGGGCGCGGCGACTTCGAGCGGGGCGAGCTGTGACGAGACATAAGCCGTGCCGCCCTTGACCGTCGCGCTGGCCACGACCGCGATTTTCCACGGGCGTGTTTCGGCCTTGTTGGTCGAGTTGAGCTTGTAGGCGATGGTGGTTGAGCCCTTGGCGATGACCATGTCGGGCTGCGAAGTGACGCCCGGCGGATTCCACAGCATCTTCACCGTGATCGGCTCGTCAAAACCCTCTTTGCGCTCGGCGACGATTTGTAGCGCCATCTCGCCGGTTTGGACGAGGGGGACCTTGGGCTCGACAATGCGCACGCTGAACGGCGCTTCCTCGGCGACGGCGGCGGCGATGCGGTTCACTTCCGACTTCACGTAAACGGTGTCGTTTTGAATGCGCACCCACTCGACCGCATGGCGGAAACGGCTCGTGACTTCGCCGGCCTTCGCGGCATCGGCGGGTTTGCCGACGGGGGTGAGTAAACCGCCCGCGATGGGTGCCTCGGCGGTGGCCTCGAAGACCACGGGCACGGCGGAGAGACTGCCCGGCATCGTGTCGACCTGTGCAGTAATGCCAGCGGGCAGGCCGTCGAAGGCGAGGTGGAGGTCGCCGTTAAAGCCGTCGCGGGCGATGTTCATCAGGACGGCGAAGCGGTTGCCGCGCGGCACCACGATCGATTTGCGGGTCTCGTTGTCGTAGCGCGCGGTGTCGGGAATCGAGAGCGTGAGCACCGGCTTCACCTCGGCGACCTCAACGCGGTAGGTATAAAGCGGGCCGCCGCGGCTGAGTTGATCGGCGACCTTCACGGTGTAGTCGCCGTCGGCGGGGATGCGCACACGCACGGTGCTGTCGGGATTGCCCGCGGCGTCGTCGTTTGAGCCGAGACTCTTTCCCTTGGCGTCGAAAACCGTCAGCACCGAATCGAGCGGCGAGCCGAGCCGGCGCGCGAACACGGTGACGTCGAGATTCTGGTCTTTCTTCGCGGTGAAACGGAAGAAGGCCGCGTCGCCCTTGGTTTCAAGGATACCGTTGAACGCGAGCGGTGCAGGGAGATTGACCAGCGGGGCTTTGGGCTGCGTGCTCGCGGGCTGAATCCACTCGGCGTTGGGCAGCGGCGAGACGCGGACCCAGTTGGGTGAAGGGGCGGTGCCGTCGTGCTCGGCGAGTGCGCCGAATTTCTCCGCCGCTTCGGCGGGCAGCTGCACCGGCTGCGAAAACTCGCCGACGGGATCGCCGATGAATCGGGCCTGGAGGGTTTCGCCCGGCTGGCCGCCGAGGGGAAACACGACGGCGGGGCGCGGGAAATCACCGACGTGTAGCCGGTAGAAATGGCCGTTGCCGCTGAAAACCATGTCGCGCACGTGAATGATGTATTTCCCGTCGGCCGGCACGATCATCGAGACGAAACTGTCGTGACCGAGCAGCGGGGTGTCGTCGGAACTGGCGAGCACGCGACCGGTGGCGTCCTGAATCGCAATCGTCGGATCGAACATCGTGCGGCCGAGTCGCGCACCCTCGATTTCGAGCGACAGCCGCTGGCCGTGCTTCGCCTCGACGCTGAAATGGTCGATATCCTCGCTGCCGATGGAACCTTCAACGGTCGTGTTCAGCGCGAGCGGCTGGGCCTTGTCGCGCTCATTGTTGGGCTCCTTTTCCAGCACGGTCGCAAACGGGCCGACGTAGAAAAGCCGCAGTGCTGAAATCCCGCCCGCGGTGCGCACGCGGAGCGCGTGTTCGCCGATCCGGCAGTCCGGTGCGATTTTGAGGAGCGCTTTCACCTGCTTGTCGGTGGGGTCGGTAATTTTTTCGAGGGTGATGCCCGGTGAGTAGAAAAAAATCTCTTGGGCATCCACGAGCCGTTCGCCCCGGAAAGTGACTTCGACCTCCTTACCGCGCTGGCCGCCGGCGGGCGTGACGCTGGTAAGATTGGGCGCGACGGCGTGGGCCAGCGTTACGAGGGAAAGCATGGCGCTGCCGACGAGGGCGCGGCGGACAATGCGGTCCGGCCATCCTGCACGTGGGAAAGCCATGGCTCAGGCGAGCAGTTCGCGGGCGACGTGGCCGTCTTTCACGATGAACTGCGGCCGGCCGCCCGGCGTCATCAGGGTCTTCTCCGGGTCGATGCCGATTTGGTGGAAGATTGTTGCGGCGTAGTCTTCGACGCTGAGCGGGTTCGAATCGGGCTCGCCGCCCGTGGCGTCGGAGGAGCCGTGGACGTAGCCGCGCTTCATACCGCCACCGGCGAGCGCGATGCTGAAAACCTTCGGCCAGTGATCGCGGCCCGCGGTGCCGTTGATCTTCGGGGTGCGGCCAAACTCGGTGTTCACCACGACGAGCGTGGAGTCGAGCAGCCCGCGCTCGTCGAGATCGCGGATGAGCGCGGCGTAGGCTTTGTCAAAATTAGGCATCTGCTGGCCGTTCGCGCGCTTGATGTTGTCGTGGTGATCCCAGCCGCCGTAGGTGAGCGAGACGAAGCGGACGCCGGCCTCGACGAGCCGGCGCGCGAGCAGCATGCGCTGGCCGGCGGCATTGCGCCCGTAGCGGTCGCGGATTTTTGCGTCCTCGGCCTTGATGTCGAAAGCCGCGCGCGCCTTGTCCGAACTGATCATTGCGTAGGCGCGCTGGTAGAAGGAATCCATGCCGTCGAGGGCGTCGGATTTTTCGAGCGCGCTGAAATGGGCGTCGACCACGGCGCGCATCTCGCGGCGCTCCGCGAAGCGCTGCGCGTCGATCCCGCTCGGGAGCGTGAGATCGCGCACCGAGTAGTTGTCCGTCGCGGGATCGCTGCCGAGGGCGAAGGCACCGAACGCCGAGCCAAGGTAACCGGTGCCGGCGTAAGGCGTGACCTGGTTCGGGATGAGAATGTAAGGGGGCAGATCCGCGCGCGGGCCGAGCTCGTGGGCCACCACGCTGCCCATGCTCGGATACTGGATTGCCGGGCTCGGCCGGTAGCCGGTGAACATCGAGTGCGTGCCGCGTTCGTGCGCCGCCTCGCCGTGCGTCATGGAGCGAACCACCGTGATTTTGTCGGCGATCTTGGCCGTTTCCTTCAAGTTCTCCGAAAAATAAACGCCGTCGACCTTCGTCTTGATCGCCTCCATCGGGCCGCGGTATTCGACCGGCGCCGTCATCTTGGGATCGAACGACTCCTGGTGCGACATGCCGCCGGGCAGGTAGATGTTGATGACGGATTTTGCCTTCCCCGCGCCCGCCCCGAGCTGGCCGGCGTGGGCGGCGCGCGCCTCTGAGCGAAACAAATCAGT
>JANNEY010000436.1:0-12723 GCA_031379235.1 Opitutaceae bacterium
CCACGGCTTTCCGGTTTGGGTAGGGGCGTGGCTCGTCCACGCCTCAGGGCGCGCACGAGGCGCGCCCCTACGACGGGCCGGCCAAACCGGAAAGCCGTGATAAGGAGACCACCATTCCGACAATACCCTTGACTCAAGTGAGCGCGTTTGAGTCTTTGACCGACTCAAACTTCTGATCGACCATGGCCAACACTAAATCTGCCATCAAAGCCGCGCGCAAAGCGGTGCGCCTCACCGAACGCAACCGTGGCGTCAAAACTCGCCTCAAGACCCTGCGCAAGCGGCTTGATGCGCTCCTCGCGGCCAAAGACCCTGCGGTTAAGGACGCGGCTTCCGCCTATGCTTCGGCCATGGACAAGGCCGTCAAATCCGGAGTCGTGCATCGCAATGCCGCCTCACGCGCCAAGACGCATGCGTCCAAGGCATTTCCTAAGAAGTAACCACGACTGAGGCGAACGGCCTCACGGCAGAATTTTTTGACCCCGCTTGCGAATCGCGAGCGGGGTTTTTGCTTTTTAACTCCAATTTCGGGTCGAAAATAGGCTGAGCCTTGCACGCTCAAGGCCGTCGGATTCAAGATCGCTGCGAGATGTTGTCAGCCGCCAACGCCATTCCCCGTTATTTTTTGCCGTGGGACCGGCCGTGGCTGCCTCAAGTGGCGGCTTGGTTGGCGCGTGATTGGCAACCCGACGGTCCGCTTGATTTATCGACTACGCTCGCGATCGTGCCCACGCGGCAATCGGCGCGGCGGTTGCGGGAGGCTTTGGCTGAGCATGCGGCTGCTTGTCAAAGCGCGGTTTTTCCGCCTCGAGCCCATACGCCCGATACGCTCCTCGCGGCTTGTGTGCCAGCGGGGGCAGTCGCGACGCGGCTCGAGTCATTGCTGGCGTGGACCGAAGTGCTGCGTCACGTAGAATTCGGAAGCGTCGCCGCGGTGTTTCCCGTGCCTCCCGTGCGGCGCGATTTCGGCTGGGCTAGGCGGACGGCCGAGGCCTTTTTTCAGCTGCAAAGCCAATTGACGGAAGGAGGTCTCGCGTTCGCCGATGTTGCCGCGCGTGCGACGCATGAAGCGGAACGCTGGGCTCAGCTCGCCTTGCTCGAGCGCATGCAGTTGACCGAGCTCGCGGCCCGAGGGCGGCGTGAACCCCACGAGGCGCTGCGCGCCGGTGCGCGCCAACCGAAGCTCCCGGCGGGAATTACGCGGGTCGTCCTCCTTGGCTTGCCTGATCCCCTCGCGCTGTCCCTCGACCTTTTGCTGGCCTGGTCGCGGGAAATTTCGGTCGAGGTTGTGGTGTTTGGGCCGGCGAGCGAAGCCGATGCGTTCGATGGTTGGGGCCGGCCGCTCCCGGAAGTCTGGTCAGAGCGCCGCATCGAACTCGTCGATTTTGAGCAACGCGTTCACGCCTGCGCCAATCCGTCCGCCGAAGCGGAACGGGTGGTGGCAATGACTCAATGCTACCCGTCTCCGGATGGCTCGATCGGAATTGGGGGTGCGAATGCCGACGTGCTTCTGCCCCTGGAGCGGGCGTTGGCGCAGGTGAGTATCGCCGCCTACAATCCGGAGGGCCGGAGGCGTAAGGAAGGCGGTTTCTACTCGCTGCTGGCTGCGCTCGCGGAACTGACCCGCGATCCGAGCTTCGCTGCGGTGGCGGCGTTCGCGCGGTGTCCGGAGTTTTGTTGCTATCTGCAGACCGCAGCGGCCGGCGACTTCACGGCCGCGACCTTTCTCGCGCAACTCGACGATCTGCACGCCAGACACCTGCCGGTTGATCTGGCGCGGGCGTTGGCGGTCAACAGGGAGCGTGACTCGGCGCTCGGCGTGGGGTTGCGCTTGGTTGAGGGGATTCGCGCGATGCTGACCCGCGGTGAATTTCCGCAAAACATCATGGCTGCGCTCACGCTGATGGTTGGGGCGCGTCAGCTCGATCTCGAGGAAGCGAATGACGTGATTGCGGCTGACGCCATGGAGATGTGGCGAGACGTGCTGGGCGAATGCGCCGCCGCGTGGGCGTCGTTTCCGGAGATCTCCACCGCTGAGTGGACGGAGATTGCCCTAGAGGCCTTCGGCGAATCGCGACGAACGATTGATAAGCCCGCCGGCGCGCTCGATCTTCAGGGCTGGCTCGAGCTCCTTTGGGAAGACGCACCCCATCTCGTCGTCGCCGGCTGTAACGATGGCTCTCTCCCGGACGCCGTAGTCGGAGATGCTTTTTTGCCGGAGGCGTTGCGCGAAACGCTCGGCCTGAAGAGCAACGCCGCTCGATTTGCGCGGGACGCTTACCTCTTGCAGGCGCTCGCGGCTTCGCGGGCCAACTCCGGTCGGCTCGATTTGCTCTTCGCGCGGCAGTCCGCCGCCGGCGATCCGTTGCGGCCGTCCCGATTGCTGCTGCGCTGCGCCGAACAGGCCCTGCCGGCGCGCGTGGAGTTTCTGTTTCGTCCGTTGCCGGCCGCGCGCGCGGGTGCGCCGTGGACCCGCGCCTGGGCAATGACGCCCCGGCGCGTCGCGCCACCCGAGCGCGTGGCCGTCACCGGACTTAGGGCCTGGCTCGCGTGTCCGTTTCGGTTTTATCTGAGCCACGTGCTGCGGATGGAACCCGTCGATTCGTCCAAGACGGAATTGGACGCGCGCGATTTTAGCACGCTCTGCCACGCCGCGCTCGAGGCGATGGGGCGCGCTCCGTTCCTGCGCGATTGCACGGAGGAGAAAGTGTTGCGGGAATTTCTTGTGGCCGAACTCGATCGGGTGGCCGGTGCGCGTTATGGCCGGGATCTGACCTTGCCACTCGTGGTGCAGCTGGAGTCGGCGCGGCAAAGGCTCGGAAAAGTCGCCACCATCCAGGCGCGCGAGCGCGCCGAAGGCTGGATCGGGCTGCGGATGGAGTGGGCGTTTGCCCTGAAAATTGCCGGGCTCGAAGTGCGTGGGAAAATCGATCGCGTCGAGCGCCATGAAGGCACCGGTGCCTTGCGGGTGCTCGACTACAAGACGAGCGATGCGGCCACACCGCCGCAGAAGTCGCATCTGCGATGGGCGCGTCCGGATGATGACCTGCGACCAGCGTGGCGCCGGACGGTGGCCGCCGGGCGCGAGCAGGTTTGGACGGATTTGCAGCTGCCGCTTTATTTGCGGGCGCTGGCGATCGAATTTCCGGGAACACCGGTTTCATGCGGCTACGTCAACCTGCCCAAGGCGGTGGGCGACACCGCGCTCGTGCTTTGGCCGGAGCTCGACGAATCACTGCAGGCGTCTGCCCAAGCCTGTGCGGACGGCGTCGCGGCGGCGATTCGCGCGGGGGATTTTTGGCCGCCGGTGGAAAGCGCCGCTGAGCGCGATCCGTTTGCGGCGTTGTTTCATCATGGTGTCGAGGCGAGCGTTGCGTGGGAGGGCACGACGTGAAACCGGGGCATGTGATGATTCTCGCGTCCGCGGGATCGGGGAAAACCTATGCGCTGACAAATCGCTTTGTGGCCTTGCTCGCACACGGCGCGGCCCCGGAGCGGATCGTGGCCCTGACCTTTACGCGCAAGGCGGCCGGTGAGTTCTTCGACGAAATCCTCGGCAAGCTCGCCCGCGCCGCGCGCGACGCAGTTTTTGCAAAGCAGCTCGCCGGTGACATCGGCCGGCCGGATATGGATGCATCGGATTTTCTGCGTCTCCTCCGCGCGGTGGTGGACGCGATGCCCCGGCTGCGCCTTGGCACGCTCGACGGATTTTTCGCCCGGATTGTGCGGGCTTTTCCTTTTGAGTTAGGCCTAACCGGGAACTTCGAAATCTTGCAAGAGCACGCGGCCTTGGTCGAACGGCGACGGCTGTTGCGGAGAATGTTTTCGAATGGTTCGGCTGGGCTCGATGAGGCCCAGCGCGAGTTTATCGAGGCGTTCAAACGTGCGACCTTTGGAGCGGAGGAGAAACAGCTCGCGCGCCGCCTGGATGGGTTTCTTGACGAGCACTTGGAGACATTCCTCGCCGCGCCCGCCGCGGAATTGTGGGGGAATCCGGCGTGCATCTGGCCGGACGGCTCGGAATGGTTGACGGCTGAGCCAGGACAGGTGGCCGAGGCGGTGACGACCTTCCGTGGGCAAATGGCGCAGCGCGATTTAAACGAGAAGCAAGCTGGGCGCTTCACGGCTTTTTTCGAGGCCTTGGCGTTGTGGAGTGCCGGCGCGCCCTTACCGCGCGCGATTTCGTATCTATTGGAAAATATCCTGGATGAGTGGGCCCATGTGCGCCGGGGTTCCGCCGAGATCACCGTGGAGCGAAGGAAGGTGATGCTGGGGCCGGATGAATGTCGCAGTGTCGCCACGATTGTCCGGCATATTATCGGCGGCGAACTTGGGCGCCGGCTGGAAATCACGCGGGGAATCCACGTGATTCTGCGCAGTTACGAATCGGTCTATCACGATGCGGTCCGGCGTGAAGGGCGGCTGACCTTTGGCGACGTGCAGCGATTGCTGCTGCCGCGACCGGACGGCCCGATGCTGGGCGGGGAGGAAGAGAATGAAACGGGTGGGCGGTTGATGATCGATTTTCGACTCGATGCGCAGTTCGACCACTGGTTGCTCGATGAATTTCAAGACACGAGTTTCGGGCAGTGGAGTGTGCTCCGTAACTTGATCGACGAGGCCGTCCAGGATCCAACTGGCGCGCGTAGTTTTTTCTGCGTGGGCGACGTGAAGCAAGCGATCTACCGGTGGCGCGAAGGTGATCCGAATCTGTTTCACGAGATTTTCGACCACTACAATCAAGCGGTGCCCGGAACTATCGCGGAGCAGCATCTCGTGGCGTCATGGCGCTCGGGGCCGGCGGTCATCGAATGCGTGAACGCGGTTTTCGGTCGCGGGGACGTGCTGGCAGGGCTTTTCCCGGGAACGGCGAGCGAGAGTTGGAATCGCGACTGGCGCGCCCATGAGTCGGCCCGGCCGACACTGAACGGGCAGGTGGCGTGGCTGCACGCCGACGATGAAGCGGCGCGGTTTGCGCTCACAGTGAGGTTGCTGCACGAACTCGCCCCGCTGGAGCGCGGACTTGAATGCGCGGTGCTCACCCAAAAGAATGCGACCGCCACCGCGCTGGCGGACTATCTGCGCCGAGAAGGAGGCATCCCGGCGCTCGCCGAGTCGGATCTTCACATTGCCACCGATAATCCACTGGGAGCGGTTCTCCTCGCCCTTGTTCAGGCGGCGGCGCATCCGGGGGACCGGTTTGCCCAAGAGCATCTGGCGATGACGCCGCTGCGGGCTGTTCTTGATCGCGATGGTCTACACACGACCGAGGCGCTGACGACGCGGGTGCTGGCGCAAATTCATGCCGATGGATTCGAGCGCACGATGGCATTCTGGTTGAAACGCCTTGAGCCACAACTCGCGCCGAATGATTTGTTCAGTCGTGAACGAGGCCGGCAATTCTTGGCCGCAGCGGCGCTCTTCGATGCGACGGGTGGCAGGAGCACGGCGGATTTTGTGGCGTTTATGGAGCGCCATGTCGTGCGCGATGCGGACTTGGCGGGAGTCGTCAAAGTCCTGACGATTCACAAGGCCAAGGGGCTCGGCTTTGACGTTGTCCTGCTTCCCGATCTGGAAGGAGACCGAATCGATCAACGCCGCGAAGGTCTGGCTGTGCAGCGCACGGCGGATCGCACCGTCGAATGGGTTTTGGATTTGCCGGCGAAATTGTTTTTCAACCATGACGAGACGCTGGCCGCGCATGTGCGCGCGGCGGAGATGGAAGCCTGCCATGAAGCGCTGGCGTTGCTTTACGTAGCGATGACGCGAGCGAAGCGCGCGATGTATTTGATCACGTCGCCGCCCGGAAAATCGGTCTCGCGCAACTACCGAATGCTTTTGGCTGAGACCCTCGGGAGTAGCGCACGACCCCTCACGGTCGGCAAGTTGGCGTGTGTCGGAGCTTGGGCAACGGGCGACACGGGATGGCATGAAAGCATCGCTCCGCGGGCAGAAGAAGCAGCGCGGCCGTCTTCGCCACTTACGGATGGAATGGCGGGAATCGTGCCCGCTTTGCGGCGCCCGGCGCGGCGGCCATCGGCGGGCCAAAGCGGCTGCGTGAGTGCGGCGCAGATTCTTTCTGCGGAAAGTGGATTGGCGGTGCAGTTTGGCCGCGAAGTCCACGCTTTGTTAGCTGAAGTGGAATGGCGTGAAATGGCGGACCCGGCGGAGTGGACCCTTTGCGCAGCGACCCCGCGCGCAGTCGCCGAAGCGCGGGCATGTGTTGCAGCGCCGCGGCTGGCGGATGTTTGGGAGCGAAAAGCCGGCCTGGAGGTTTGGCGGGAGCGAGTTTTCGAGATTGTGCTCGATGGGGCCTGGATTACCGGTGTTTTTGATCGAGTGCTGGTCGACCGGGATGGGACGGGGCGGGTCGTCTCGGCCCGCGTTTTTGATTTCAAAACCGAGCGGCTGCCCAGGTCGGGCGAGGTGAAAGATGCGGTGCTTCGCCACCAAGGGCAGATCAACCTTTACCGGCGAGTCGTGGCGGTCCTGACCGGGTTGGAGCCCGCCGCCGTCTGCTGCGAACTGATTTTCACGCACGAGGGGGCGCGGGCCACGGTGCCTTGGCCTTAAATTCGGCTTTACAGCCCCGCCGGTGGGACGCACGGTGACCCCTCACGAAACAAATTCACCATGGGTAATCTGAAAAAGAAACGTCGTTTGAAAATGAACAAGCACAAGCGCCGGAAGCGCTTGAAGGCAAATCGCCACAAGAAGCGCACGTGGCAAAAGTGAGCCGCGCGCGTTGAGCGCGCCAATTGTTTGTCAGATTTCAAAACCCGCCGTCCCCACGGCGGGTTTTCTTTTTTCGCTTAGGTTCGGTGCGCGGCGACCGTATTTGTCGGTGTGAGGCTACGCACATCCAACGGCAAAACGGGCGCAGAAACGCGGCCCAAGGCCTCCATTTGCTCAAGAAAAAGTAAATGGTCACCTCCAACGGGATACGCAGGGGGTTTGATCTTGTAAGGCCTCCTGCCTTCGCCGCCAAACTGCGCCGTTTTCAAAAACGTCCTTATTCGTAGCATGCTTTTTTCTCACAAACCCAAGGGCTTCTTCGTCGAGCTGAGCGATCACGCCGTCATGATGGCGCGCACGTCGAGCCCGACCGCACCGTTCACCGTGGAGGAAATGCTGGAGTGTGCGCCGAACGATCCGGCCGCCCTCAAAGACCTGCTCGGTCGCCTGCAGCCCAAAAAAACCCCGAGCGGATATGTGCATGCCACGGTCGGCATTTATCCGGCCAAACGGCTGATTCGTCGGCACACGGTGGAGCCGAAGCGCGTGAAGGAACCGGCCTACATCACCGAACTTTGCTCGCAGCAATTTCGGATTGAGGATGATAAATATTCCCTCGCGATCCTGAACGCCAATGACGGTGTCGACTTCGATTCCGGGCGCGGCACGCAGAAGGATGTGGTTTTTTGCGGTCTGCCGATCGAGGACAGCCAGAACACGCAGGCGATGCTGTTGGAGTCGGGAATCTATCCGGAGCGCCTCGAACTCGGCTCGGTCGCGACCTTGGGCGGCGTGGTGGATTGCCTCGCTTTTAACCGCGCCAAGACGTCGGTGCTCGTGCTTGAGATCGGGGCGGACGCCACGCATTCGTTCATCGTTACGGCGAACGGGGTGGAGGCTTCCCGGTCAGTTGCCCAAGGCCTCGAAGCCATGGTGCCGATCGTGCAAAAGGAACTTGGCCTGAAGGACGAGGAATCGGCGCGGAAACTTTTTTATTCCAACACTTTTGATTTCACCGGCATGGGGCCGCTCTTGATCAAGAAGGTCCTCAAGGAGCTGCAATCTTCGATCGGATTCTACGAAGTTCAGACCGGTCAGTCCGTGGCCCAGGTGTTGACGATGCAGCTGTCGCCTAAACTGCAGTGGCTCGACACCGCGGTTTCCGGAGCCCTCGGGATTTCGAGCTTGAAGCTCGACCCGGTCGCCTGGCTGGAGACGCGGCAGATTTCCCTGCCCGAGAATCTTGTGAAGCAAGCCCAGGAGACGCGCTGGTTCGGTCTCCTCACTCTAATGGCCCAGACCCAATCCGCTCATGCTGTCGCTGCTTAAGAAAAAAGGTGAAACGGCCGAAGTGGCTGCACTGCCTGCGTGGCACCCGAATTTCCGCAACTACGAAAAGTTGCCGGACATCAAGGTCGTGCGCACGGCGTTCTTCGTGAACGGCGCGGCTATTTTCCTCGCGACGACGCTGGGCATCTATTTCGGCTTCAAGGAATGGCAGCTGCACGTGGTGAACGGCCAAATCGCGCATGTCGCGGGATTGATCGGTCGCGACAAGCGGGTGAGCGACCAAGCCATCGCGGTGTTCAAGAAGTTTCAGGCCGATGAAACGCGCGTCAACGAGGTCGATGCCTTCATCAGGTCGAAGACCTTGATCTCCGTCCTCGTGCTGCGACTCGCAGAGACATTGCCCGCCAACGTGGCGATTGACGCCTTTGAGCTGCGTGAGACTGGCCTGACCCTGCGTCTGGCGGTGCGAGGCGATGCCGCCGCCGCTAGCGGCTATGCGACGGCCTACCTCGAACAGCTGAAACTGGACAAGCAGCTCGAGCAGTTCGACGAGTTCAACTTCACAAGCACCCCGATGCGCAATCCGGCTACAGGCCGCATGGCCGTGGAATTTTTTCTACGCCTGAAACCAGCGGTGGCGGCGGCGGCGAAACCCGTGAGGAAACCACTACTATGACCAATCAGGACCTGGTCGCGCTCATCAAGAAGCATCCCATCAGCTTTGGCTGTGGTGCGCTCAGCCTTGCCTTCGCGGTCGCGCTTTATCTGCGGGTCGACGAGATCCCTGGCGCGGAGGCAGAACTTGGCCTCAAGTCCGCCGACGGCGATCGGATTGCGCTGAACATCCAATATTCGACTCAACTCCGGGAGCATACGGACGCGATGGCTGCGGCCATCAAGGACGTCGAAAGCCACCTCGTGCGGCCGACCCAGCTCGGAACCAACACGCAGTATTTCTACAAGCTCGAAGGGGAAACCGGCGTTAAGATTATCGACCTGCGGCAGACCGCGGCCACCGCCGCTCCGGCCAAAGGCGCGAAGAACGCCTATGTCGCCGTGCCGTTCTCGGTCTCCGTGCAGGGGAGCCTGCCGCAGATTTTGGACTTTCTGCGCCAACTTGAGAATGGCGCGCACTACTGCCGCGTGCTTACCGCTTCGTTCAGCGGTGCCGCGTCGAATCGCAACGCTCCGCTCACGCTCGGCCTCAGTCTTGAACTACTCGGCAAGTCATGAACCTCCGTCTCACGCTACTCCCTGCGGTCGGCCTGCTCGCTTTGCTTCAACCTTCGCGTGCCTTCGCTGCGCGCAGCTCGGCCGATCTTCAGCCTTCGACGAAGCGCCAGGCGTCGCTCGCGCTTGCCGAGGGGTTGGCGCACCGCAAAGCCCCGGCTCCGCTGCCGGCAGATTTGGCTTCGCCGTTCAGTCCGCCCAATTTCGACAAGCCTGATGCCTCCGAGCAACAGGCGCAGGCTGCGGCGGCGCAGCGCGCTGCGGCCAATGCCCCGCGCTCCACTGTGCCCGGCGTCGCGGTCAAGGCCGCGCCGGCCGATCGGGAGACGTTGGAGAAACTCGCCGGGCAGATTTCACCCACGGGTGTCATCCAGCTCCGCGGTGCCCCGCGGCTCGTCATCGGAGGCAAACCTTTCGAGGTGGGGACTCGTTTCACCGCCACGTATAACAGCCAAGACTACGAGCTAGAGCTCGTTTCCATCGACCGCACCACCTTCACGCTGCGCTACCGCGGCGAAGAAATCACCCGGCCTATCAAACCTGTTCGATAATATGAACACTCGCACCCGTCCGATCATCGCTCTCGCGCTGCTGGCCGCTTTGCCCGCCCTCCGGGTGCTGGCTCAGCAGCCCGCGGCTCCGGCTCCGGCTTCCGCCGAATCCACCGCCACTCCGCCGGCTGCTTCCGCCCCTGCGGAAGTGACCGCGAATCCTGCTGCGGCTCCGGCCCTCGCTGCCGCTCCAGTCGCGGAGACGCAGACTGCGGCGGACGCCCCGGCGCCCGCCGCGCCCAAGCCGGCTGCGCCAGTGGCCGCTCCCACGGAAGCGGCGGCGCCAGCGGGCACAGCCACCAAGGGTAAGGATGGCACCGGCCGCGATACACTCTCCGTCGACTTTCCCGACGAAGACGTGCGCAACATCCTCCGCAACGTCGCCGACCTCTTCGAGCTGAACATCATCATGCCCGACACACTGCAGGGCAAGACGACCATCAAACTGCGCGACGTCACCTGGCGCCAGATTTTCCAGAGCGTGCTCAGTCCGGTGAACTACTCCTACGTTGAGGAGGGTAATATCATCAAGATCGTCAGCAACGAGAGCCTGCTCCAGGAGCCGACTTCGACTGATGTCTTCCGGATTAACTACGCCAAGGCCTCGGACATTATGCCGACCGTTTCGTCCCTCGTCGATGCCGCGGCCGGTGGTCGCATCGTCGTCGACGCGCGTAGCAACAGTCTGATCATTACCGAGCGCCCGTCGCGCATGAATCGCATCCGCCCGATCATCGAGCAGCTCGACCGCGCGACCGACCAAGTCATGATTGAGACGAAGTTCGTCGAGGTCAGCGACGCCGACGTGAAAAATATCGGTGTCAACTGGGCTTCACTCGCCAACTTTCAACTCGGTGCCGGGAAGCTCCAAAGCTCCCTGTTGCGCGGTCGCGAGCAAGCTGGAGTTGACGGCTACGACAACGTCTTGAACCGGACGGTCACCGGCCGAAATGGCACGGATATTACCAACAATGTCACCACCAGAAACGACACCCAAAACGGCAACAACAGCACGCAGGCCACGGGTTCCACTAACTCAGGCCAAGTGACCTCGACCAACGGTGCGATCATCAACACCTCAACGACCGGCATCACCAGCACCATCGGTGGCAACGTCATCGGTTCGACCGCCAACAGCGTGATTAATGAGGGGATTTCTAAGACCGCCAATGTGAATGAGGTCGGAACAAACAATGCCTTCAAGGACCTGACTGCGCTCATCAGCAAAGATGCGACGACGCGCGCACTCAGCGCCGTGTTCTCCGCCACCGATTTCAACATCGTGCTCAGCGCGCTGCAATCGATGCAGAAGACCAAGATCGTTTCCAACCCGACCATCGTCACGCTGAACAACACTCAGGCCGTGATTAACGTTGGTCAGGAGCGCCCGATTCCGAGCTATACCTACAACGCGGAACGCGGCGTCTATGAGGTGAGCGGCTTCACCTACAAGCCCATTGGCGTCATCCTCAAAGTTACGCCGCAGGTGAATTCGCGTGGTTTCATTAAGCTGACCGTCGAGCCCGAGGTCAGCCAGTCGAACCGCGACGCCAATTTCAATGGCGCTCAAATCCCGATTGTCGAGTCGCGCAAGGCCAACACCACCGTCTCGCTCAAGGACGGCTTCACGATGGGCATCGGCGGCCTCATGCAACAGTCCGCGACCAACGGGCAGAACAAGGTGCCCGTGCTCGGCTCTCTGCCGGTGCTCGGCCGCCTCTTCCGTTCCGACAACAAGAACATCGAGACGACCAACCTCATCATCTTCATCACGGCCAAGACCATCAGCGCCGAGGGCGCGACGGTTGAGCAGGTCTTCAACTCCGACCGCGTCCGCGGCCTCGATATGAAACGCGAAGATCTGCCCGGTTACCGCGACGGTTCGGATCCGTTCCTGCCCTCCACGCCGAAGGCCAGCCAATGATCAGCGCACAGAGTGAGCAACCCGACCGACCAACCCGATCACTCATGAAAACTATTTTCCGCATTCTCGGCGCCGGGGCATCTCTTGCCCTCCTCGCGCCTCAAACCACACGCGCTCAACAAGAGCCGCTGATCGGCGCTGACATCACGAGCATCGCTGTGTTGTCTGGCATCGGCTCGGTCGTATCCGTCGCCGTGTCGGCTGGCGGTTCAGGCTATGCTGCCGCGCCCACCGTCACCGTGAGCGGCGGCGGCGGCACGGGTGCTGTCCTCAGGGCCAGCCTTACAGGTGGGGCTGTGACCGGCATTACGATTGTCGATGCGGGCACTGGCTACACCAGCACTCCGACGATTACAATCACTGCGCCGGGCACGACTGCGACAGGGACGGCCACGGTGACTGCGAATGGGACGACCGTCGCGGTCGTCGGCGGTTCTGGCTATGTTGTCGCTCCCGTCGTTACGCTCTCGGGTGGCACGGGCAGCGGCACGGCCACAGCCACTGTTGCCGGTGGCGTGGTGACTGCGATTACGATTACGGGCACGTATACCGTCGCTCCCACTGTGTCGATCGCGCCTCCGGGTGCTACGGCCACGGCCGTGGTTCGCAATCTCGGCGACATGTTCACGACGCCGTTTCAAAACGAGTCCTCCGGACCCGTGGGCACGGCGATTAACATCACGGCAAATGCCTATGGCATGTTCCCGGTGGGTGGCTTCACCTATCGCTTCTTTGTGAACGGTGTCGCACTGGGTGATTCGGTGAACTCTCAGCCTCCCGGTGGCGGCCCCGGCATTATCGGCTGGGCGCCGATTCAGCCGGGCGCGTATCTGCTCACGGTGGTGGTCTCTGATGGCGCGCACACGGTGACCACGCTTCCGATTCGGTATTTTGCCACGGGCACGGCCATCATCAGCCCGGTTGACCGGACACTGGTTCCGGACGGTTCCTCGGTCGTGATTCAGGCGACCGCGACGCCGCCGCGTTCGGGTT
>JANNEY010000460.1:0-1749 GCA_031379235.1 Opitutaceae bacterium
CAACCCGAGCACGGCGGGGAAACGTTTGAGCGCCACCAAAGCGCCGATCGGGTTGGCGCGCTGCCAGGAAAATGCCCGGCGGTTCTCCGGGGCGAGGGACTCGGGCAGCACGAAGAAACCGTAGAGCCAGTTGGCCGCTGAACAGCCCGCGGCCGCCCAGAACGGTAACTGCAGATCGATGCTGCCGAGGAGGCCGCCGACCAGCGGCCCGATGATGAAGCCGAGTCCGAAGGCCGCGCCGATCATTCCGAAGCCCTGCGCGCGTTTTTCCGGTGGCGTCACGTCGGCCACATAAGCGTTGGCCGTCGAGATGACGCCGGCGGTGACGCCGCCGACCATGCGGGCGAGGAAGAGAACCGTGAGATTGGGCGCGAGCGCCATGATGGCGAAATCCACACTCGATCCCGCGAGCGCGATGAGGATGACCCGGCGCCGCCCAAACCGATCCGAAAGCGAGCCGAGGATCGGCGCGCCGAAAAATTGCATGAGCGCATACACGCTCACGAGCACGCCGTAGACGTGCGAGCCCGACGCCGTGTCGCCGTCGCGAAATTTTTTCACCAGCTCCGGCAGCACCGGGATCAACAACCCGAAGCCGAGCACGGCGAGCACGACCGTGACGAAGATGAAACCGAGGGCCGGTTTCCGGCTGGGGGTGAGCACGCTCATGACCGGCCAAGGTGGGCGGGAACGCCAGCCGAGCGCGAGCAAAGTCCTGCCGGGCGTTCCGCCGGCAGGTTTGACGGCAGTTTAGAACGTCCCCTTGACCCCGAAGGCCCACTGGGCGCCGTAGGAATTCGTCGAGCTGCGGCGGGCGTAGATCGGGGTGTCGTCCTGGTAGCTGGAGCTGTTGAACCACACGTTGGTCACGTTGCGGGCGTTGGCGAAGAGCGTCGCGCGGCGGTGCAGTTGATAGCTGAGGCTGAGATCGAGCGTCGTGCGTGCGTCCTGATAGGACTTCGCGAGCGGGCCACGGCCGGTCGAGGTGCCGCGTTCCTGTTCGCCGCGGTGGTGCCAGTTGGCCATTACGGTGAGCGGGCGTTTCGTGAACGTAACGCCCCAGTTGGCGCTCGTGGGGACGAAGCGGGTGAACGCCGCGCTGCGGCTGCCCTCGAGCTTCAGCTTCGTCGCGTTGGCAAACACGCTGAACATGCGGCCGATGCCGCCGAGCGGCGCGAGCGACTGGCGGACGTTGAGCTCGACGCCGCTGACCCGCGCGTCGCCAGAGTTGACCGTCGTATCGAGGAACCAGCCGAGGTAGCGTTGATCAAGGCCGAAGTCATCGAGGATGTCCGCCGTCGCGCGGGTCTGGAGGTTGCCGAAGAAATTCGCGATATCCTTGCGGAAGGCGCCGGCGGTGATGAGGCCGCCGTTCTCCGTGTAGTATTCCGCGGAGAGATCGTAGTTCTGCGCGGTCCACGGCTTGAGGCCGGTGTTACGGACGGTGATGTTGCCGGGGATGGCGTTGGGATCGGTGGAGAACTCGATGTCGTTCTCGGTGATGGTGGCGTTGGGGACGATGTTGGAAAAATCGGGGCGGCCGTAGGTCTTGGCGTAGGCGGCGCGGAGCTGAAAATTCTGGGTCGCGTTGTAGGTGAGGTGGACGCTGGGGTAGTAGCCGTCGTAAGCGCGGTTGGCGGCGTTGGCGCGCTCCTTCCGGATCAGACGCAGCTCCTCCATCGAACCGGCAACGCCGGCCTCGGGCTTGCGGATGCGGGCGGTGCCGATGTGCGCAAACGTGCCATCGGG
>JANNEY010000482.1:0-2965 GCA_031379235.1 Opitutaceae bacterium
CCAACAAGGTGGCTCTTCAGGCGGCCTAGGTGGACAAGGAGGGCAAGGCGGCCTAGGTGGCAACCAAGGTTCGCAGGGGGGCCAACAAGGTGGCCAGCAGGGCGGAGGGCAGCAGAGCGGGGGTGGTCAACAGGGCGGCAGCAGCGGTTCGCAGGGTAGTTCGTCCGGCGGCGGTGGAGCTTCCGGAGGACCTTCCGGTGGCGGCAGTGGAGGCGGTGGAAACCCGCTCCAAATGGTCACCTCCCTACTGCGCGCGTTACTTGGCATTTGAATCGTCGGCCCATTGTTGTCTGCGTGTCCTCAATCTCCGCTCGTGTGCTTCTCGGCACGGTCGGATTGCGAACCTGCGCATGGGCGCGATTCGCGGGACGAATTATTTTCCGAGCGGTCCCGTTGATTTTAGCCGCGGTTTTTAGTGTGACCAGTTTCGGTGCGGCTGCGCTGCCTAGCGCTGCGGAAGCGATGACGTTGGCGCGTGAAGGCGCGGCGGCGGCGGATGCGGGTGAAGTCGCAACCTACCTCGAAAAAATGGAAGCGGCGGCCGCGTTGCGGCCCGATTATCCGCGTATTTTGGTCAACCTCGCCGCCGCGCAAGTCGCGACGGAACGCCTCGATGATGCCGTCGCGACGCTCGATCGGCTGGCCACGCTCGGGTTGCATTCACCGGTGGAAAAATCGGCCGACTTCACGGCCCTTCGTCCGCGCAAAGACTTTCAGGCGGTCGTGAAGAAGCTAGCGGCGAACCAGCATCCGAGGGGAGCTGGGGAGATTGCGTTTTCGCTACGGGAAGTCACCGGACTCATCGAGGGCATCGCTTGGCGGGAAAAAACCGGGGCGTTCTACTTCGGGGATGTGAATGGCCGCGCGGTGTGGCTGAGAAATTCCAAGGATGGCGCCTTGCGCCGCTTCACGCCCGAGGGAGACGAGCTCCTCGGCGTTTTCGGACTCACGATCGATGAGGCGAGCGGAACGCTCTGGGCGGCAACCGCTGCAGTGTCGGCGATGCGTGGATTTACGCCTCAGCAGGATGGCACGACGGCCCTGGCCGAAATCGATCTCGAGAGCGGCGAGGTGCGACGAACTATTCCCGTCGTGCGCATCGCCGGTGATCGCTATTCGCACGTGCTGGGTGATCTGGCGCTCGCACCCGACGGTGCGGTGATCGCGACCGACAGTGGTGGCCCGATGTTGTGGCGGCTCGCGCCGGGCGCGGCGGCGCTCGAGCGATTCTTAGAGCACCCGGAGTTTTTGTCGCTGCAGGGCATCGCGATTTTGCCCACTGGGATTGCGGTGGTGTCGGATCATGCGAGCGGACTCTTGCGCGTCGATCTTGGCGATCGCACGGTGCAGCGGCTGGAGTCTCCGCCGGGCACGACCCTGATCGGAATCGATGGGCTTGCGGTGGCTCCCGACGGTCGAATTCTCGCGGTGCAGAACGGGCTGCGCCCCAGCCGGGTCCTGCGCATCGAGTTGGATGGCACGGCGGAGGGCGTGGTCGCTATTTCAGTTTTGGAGTCCGCTCATTTGACGATGGCAGCTCCATCGCTCGGGTGTATCGCGACCGCGGGAGATTTTTTCTTCGTGGGTAACTCGGGCTGGGTGCGCTTTGAAGGCGCGGACGGCGAGCCCACTCCGCCTCGACCGGTGCCGGTGTTTCGCACCAAGCTCACCATGCCCGCCAAGGGCAAAAAGTAATCGCCGGGCGGCGCAGTGCGGCATCCGACGTGGGTGGAGTCTGGCCTTACAAATCCTGGAGCGCGATGAAGGCGCCGCCGTGCAGGTAGCAGACGGTGCGCATCAGGTTGGCAAACCGGAGCCCCGTATTATACATTGAGAACTGGTAACGGATGGTGGTGGGAAAACCCACGGCGTTGATCGTGACTTTGCGGTTGCCGCTTTCGTCGGCGGGGTTGAGCACCTCGAGCCGGTTGAGGACGACGTCGGCGGTGTCGCTGGATGCGAACTCGTCGCCGAAGACAAAGATGCCCATTTTCATCTTGGGGTTATCCTTGTCGTAGAGAAATTTCATCGCGTTGTAGATGCCGGGAACGGGATTGGAGACCGTGTCCTGCTGGTAGCGGCGCAGGACACGGCGGATGGAATCACGGGTTTCGCGGGAATCCGGGAGCCACGAGGCCGTGCCTTCCCGGCCAGACCGGCCCAGCACGAATCGCCCGTCGCCGTCGAGCAGTTGGATGCCGTCAATCTGAGGATAGGAATCGAGCACGGATTCGATGCTACGGATCGCGATCGGCCAGATTCCGTCGGTGTTCGGATCGCGCATCGAGCCGGAGGTGTCGATGACGAACGCGATGTAGTTGTTGCCGATCGGCAGGCCGACGGGGGCGGGCTTCACGTCCTTGAGGACTTGGTCGTAGTCGGGTTTCTTCTGCAGGGCGGCGACTTCCTTTTTGAGTTCGTCGATATCAACGAGGAGCGCCTCTTGACCGCGCTTTTCACGCTGCAGTCCCTTTTCCAGTTCATCGATGAGCGCGAGCACGGCTTCGGCGCGGAGCCGGGCGTCGGTTGCGAGCGTGGTGACACGCGCGCTGCTCTTCTCGAGATCTTCCTTGCTGGTTTTAAGCTGGGCGAGCTGGGACTCGTGCGTGGCCAGCTCGCGACTGACCTCAATCAACACCTGGATTTTCTCCTTTTCGCGGGAGTCGACGCTCAGGACGAAAATCAAAATCACCGCCCCGAAGCCGCAGCAAATACAGTCGAGGAATGCGAGGCTGAAGACCTGGGTTTGGCGGCGGCGAATCATGTGTCAGGCCAGGATTTGGCGGGACTGACGAGGGCGCCGCGCGTGGCGTTGGCGAGTTCCCAATACAACCCGGGGGCGCCGGGATCGCCGCTCAGCATGGGAAAGAGGATCGTGCTGACGGGAATTCGCGGCGGGAGCTGCTTGGTCGCAATCTCGAAAAATTTGATCCGGTGCCCTTCCTCGACTTCACCGTCCATCGGC
>JANNEY010000500.1:0-25432 GCA_031379235.1 Opitutaceae bacterium
GGACGCGAAGATTCGCGGACAGATCGGGGCGTGCGCGCTGTTTGTGCCGGTGGTCTCGGCGGCGACGCAGTCGCGTCGCGAGGGGTATTTTCGACTGGAGTGGAAACTCGCCGACGAGCGCACGCATCTCATGGCGGAGGGCACGCCGTTTATTTTGCCCGTGGTGATCGACGACACGAAGGACCGCGAGGCACTCGTGCCGAAATCGTTTTTGGCGGTGCAGTGGACCCGCCTTCGCCCGGTGGGCTACGGCGGGCAAGCCCGCGACGAGGCGGAGGAAGCATTGGGGAAGTTCTGTGCGCGGGTGAGGAAGTTGCTCGGCGGGGAGGATTCCGTCGTAGGGGCGCGGCTCGTCCGCGCCCAGGAAGACGGGCGTGGTCAAGCCACGCCCCTACCTCGGAAACGCTCGCGTCTCATGCTCGCCGCCGCCGGATTCGCCGTGCTGCTTGCCGTCGTCGCCGGCGTGCTGCTCACCCACAAAGACGACCCGGCGGCGCGACGGAGCGCACCGCCCACCACAGAACCCGTCGCGCCGTTGATCAGCGCCAAGTCCATCGCCGTCCTGCCGTTCACCAACATGAGCGACGACAAGGACGCCAACGCGTTTTTTGCCGATGGCATCCACGAGGACATCCTGACGAACCTCGCCAATATCGCCGAGCTCAAGGTCATCTCGCGCACCTCCGTCATGCAGTATCGCGACACCAAGGTGCCGCTGCGAAAAATCGCGCAGGAGCTGGGCGTCGCCTACGTGCTCGAAGGCAGTGTGCGGCGCGCCGGCGCGCAGGTGCGCGTGACGGGCCAGCTCATCCGGGCCGAGACCGACGAGCATGTGTGGGCCAAAAATTACGACCAGGAGCTCACGACCAAAAATCTCTTTGCCATCCAGACGGCGCTGGCCACGGAGATTGCCGGTGCGCTGCGCTCGGTGCTGTCGCCGCAGGAGAAAACCCTGATCGCGCGCGTGCCGACGGCGAGCCTCGATGCCTACGATCTGTATCTCAAGGCGAGGGAGGTGCGCAACCGGCTCGGGAGCACAAACGCGTCGCTTCGGGAACAAGAGCAACTGCTTGGGCGTGCGGTGGCGATCGACCCGCAATTCGGACTGGCGTGGGCCAAGCTCGCCTGGGCACGGAGCTTTCTTTTTTCCGGGTCTGCCCTGACTGCCGGGAGGGACGACCCGCGCACCGCGGGAGCGCGGGAGGCGATCGAAAAGGCGAAGGCGATCATCCCTGATTCCCCCGAGTTCTTTCTCTGCAGGGGCTGGTTTCTTTATTTTGTCGAGGAAGACTACGGCCGGGCTTTTGTGGAATTCCAAAAGGCGACGGAACTTTCGCCCAGTTTTGCGGCGGCGCGCTACGCCTTGGCGATGGTGCATCGCCGGCAGGGCCACTGGCGGGAGACGCTTCAGGCGCTGCACGAGGTGGAACGGATTGATCCGGCCGATCCAGAGTATGCGCAGGAAATCGCCGTCACCGCGCTGGGTGGCCGTCGCTATGCCGAGGCGGAGGTCGCGTGGCGCCGGGCGATGACGCTCGGCCGGACGGGGGCCGCGATCACCAGACTTCGACTGCTTCTCCCGCTCATGTCCCGGGATGAGTGGCCTTCGGACGAGCTGTGGGCCGAACTGCCCGCCGGACCTCTTAAGCGAGAAATTGATTTGCTGCGTGAAAAGCCCGCTACGGCGTCGGGAGCCGACGGGTTTCTGACCGAGGCATTCAAACTTGCGGCGAAGGGCGAGAAGGACGCCGTGCGAGCCCAGTTGGAGCAGCCGGCAAAAATCCTCCGGCAGCGAATTCAGAGCGAGCCCACCAATGCAAATTTGTGGTCCCAGTTGGGCGTCATGGAAGCGTTGATGGGCAATCGCGAGGAAGCGCTTGGTTGCGTTGGAAAGGCGACGGCGCTGAATCCCGATTCAAAGGACGCGTGGCTCGGGCAGAGTTACCGGGTCAATGTCGCACACGTGTATGCTTGGACCGGCGATACGGAAGGCGCGCTGGGTGAATACGAGCGGCTGCTGCAGACGATGGTCAAGCGCGATGGTTTGGGCTTTTGGGTGACCAACGTCCACGTCATGCGCCGCCACCCGGCGTTTGCGCCGCTGCGCGAAGACCCGCGATTCAAGGCGCTGCTCGACGACCCTAAGAACAACGCGCCGTTGTTTTGAGGGTGTGGAGAGTGGTGCGGACGTTGGAGGGAGGACGCGGTTGCGTCGGCTGGGCGGAGGCGTTTGCTCGGCTCATGCCAAATCTCTTCATCGTCGCGGGACCGAATGGCGCGGGGAAGACGACGTATGCGCGCGACTTCCTGCCGGCGGAAATGCGCTGCCACGAGTTCGTGAATGCGGACTTGATCGCGGCGGGATTGTCTCCGTTTAGGCCAGCGAGCGCGGAAATCGAGGCGGGGCGAATCATGGTGCGTCGGCTCCAGCAATTGGCGGCGGAGCGAAAAGATTTTTCGTTCGAGACGACGCTGTCGACTTACGGCTATGTTTCGATGTTGGGGGAGATGCGCGCGGCGGGCTACCGCATCCGGCTGGATTTTTTGTGGATTCGAGATTTGGAGACTTCACGCCGACGGGTGCGTAGCCGGGTCGTGAAAGGCGGCCACAATATTCCCGACGAGGTGCAGGAGCGGCGATTTGGAAAGGGTATCCGGCTGTTGCTTGAGCACTACCGTCCGCTGATTCACTTCTGGCGAATTTTCGACAACTCCGGTGCGGCGCCGCACTTGGTCGTTGAGGAAGAGGACGGCGTGCTGAGGGTGTCGGACGGGGCCAAGCTTGCGCTGATCGAGGGCACTACTAGCGTGCGGGTGATGCCAGACGTTCCGCCCACCGCAGTCGAAGAGCCGATCGCGTTTGCGCCGGGAGAGGAAACGCGACGCGCGCTGCGGGCGATGCGCCGGGCCTATGCGCGGGTCGTGCTCGAAAACAAGGCGTGGGGTCTGCCAGTCATCCAGTGGCATGAAGGGCGAGGGACGGTCGAAGTGCCGGCGGAGCAGCTTGAGCCGTTCGCGCGGCGCATTCTCGAAGTGGATGGCGACCCGCTGCCGGAGGAAGAGACGCGGGAGCTGTTGAAGCATTTGAAGGTTTAAAACGTAGGGCGTCTGCCTTACAGGCGCCGTTGTTCGACCAAGGGCGGAGCGGCGTCTGCAAGACAGACGCCCTACGAAATCACGCGGACTCGCCGACGCGGATCGGGAGGACGACGAACGGCAGGTTTTCGGCGAAGAAGCGGTGTTGGAGCGCGGAGGCGGTGTGGTTGTGGAGAAGGCGGGTGAGGCGCGTCTCGCGGATGAATTGGAGCTGGCCGGCGAAGAAGACGCTGTTGGGGAACTGGGCGCGCGCGGTGGCGGCGAGTGACATGACTTCGCCGGTGATGTCGTGGCCGATGGTGGTGAACACGGTGGAGGCGTAGCCGTGGGCGCGGGCCCAGGCGGCGTAGCGTTCGGCTTCGGCGGCGGTGTGCGCGCGGAGGGCGGCGAGTTCGGCGGCGCCTTTGAAATTGCCGGCGTCGACGGTGCCGACGGAAATGAAGACGAAGTTTTTGAAGGTGTCGCCGAAGAGGCGCGGGATGTGGAGCGCAGTGTGGAGGCCGAGGCCGTTGTAGCCGTTGACGAGGAGGAACGCGGTGCGGTCTTGGGGGTTGAGGGCCGAGACGCTGGCGGGATCTTGTAGGGGCGCGGCTGGTCCGCGCCCTGTGGGTGTGGCGGGAGATCCGGTGATGGTATCCGCGGACGGCGTCGAACGGGCGCGGTCGAGCCGCGCCCCTACGAGCAATTCGTCGAGCCGGCGGAGGTGGGTGGAGATGTTTTGGTAGTGGCGCTTGATCGCGAAGGCGGCGGCGACGAGGACGCCGGTGACGAGCAGCGTGGCCCAGCCGCCCTCGTGGAATTTCACGACGGTGAGCGAAATGAGGATGAACGTCGTGAGGGCGAGGCCGAAGCCGTTAACGGCGAGTTTGCGGCGCCACGTCGGCTCGCTGCGGCGTGAACGCCACCAGTGGACGACCATGCCGAGTTGCGAGAGCGAGAACGTGATGAAGACGTTGATCGAGTAGAGGACGACGAGCAGTGCGACGGAGCCGCGCGTGATGACGAGCATCACGAGGGCGGCGGCGCCCATGAGGAGAATGCCGTTTTGCGTGACGAAGCGGTCGGAGAGATTCGCGAAGCGCGTGGGGAACCAGCGGTCGAGGGCCATGTTGGCGAGGACGCGCGGGCCATCGAGGAAGCCGGCTTGCGCGGCGATGAGAAGCAGCGCGGCTTCGGAGGCGAGCGTGATCCAGACGAACGTCGAGCCGGCAGTGGGCGACCACGTGGCGGTGAGTTTTTCGAAGAGGACGGCGTTGAGGGTTTTGCCGTCGACGGGCGCGACGCGGTAGAGGAGGTAGGCGAGGAGGAGGCCGGCGACGGTGATCGCGAGGGAGACGCCCATGTAGACCATCGTGCGGCGGCCGGTTTGGGCGCGCGGCTCGCGGAGGATGGGGAGGCCATTGCTCACGGCTTCGATGCCCGTGTAGGTGCCGGCGCCCATGCTGTAGGCTTTGAGGAGAAGAGCGAGGAGGCCGAACCAACCGAGCTGCGACGCGACGGTGTGGACTTCGCGCGCGGTGGCGGTGGCGACGTCGCCGAGACCGGAGGCGTGGGAGACGAGGGCGTAGAGAATCGCGAAGGCGTGCGTCGCGATGAAGACGAAGAAGACGGGCACGCAGAGCATGACGGATTCGCGAACGCCGCGGAGATTCAGGAGCGTGAGCCCGACGATGCCGGCGACGGCGAACGGGAGTTTGTAGGAGAGCAGGTCGGGCGGCAGCAGGCTGAAGAGGGCGTCGGCGCCGCTCGCGACGGAGATCGTGATCGTGAGGACGTAGTCGATGAGGAGCGCGCTGCCAGAGACGACGCCGGCGGCAGGCGAGAGGAGTTTGCTCGCGACGAGGTAGCCGCCACCGCCGGTGGGAAACAACGAGATGATCTGCGAGTAGCTGGCGCAGATCGCGATGATCGTGACGACGGAGGCGAGCGCGACGAAGAGGGCGAGGTGCGGATTCGCGCCGAGTGTGCGGAAGGTTTCCTCGGGGCCGTAGCACGAGGAGGACAGGCCGTCGGCGCCGAGGCCGACCCAAGCGAAGAGCGCGACGAG
Source organism: Opitutaceae bacterium (assembly GCA_031379235.1). GTDB lineage: Bacteria > Verrucomicrobiota > Verrucomicrobiia > Opitutales > Opitutaceae > ER46. The sequence goes on from JANNEY010000500.1 coordinate 5,144, forward strand.
CGAGACCTTGTGGAAAAGGTTGCGGTCGGTGAGCGAACGGGACTGGCCGAGGAAAAAAGTGCGGAGGAAATTTTTCATGGTTGAATGCTTGAAACGGTTTGGCGGGTGGAGCGTGTTGCCCTCAACGCGCTCGGGCTGACGGGCGCGTTGCGCGCGGCGAAGCAATCCAGCTGGATCGCCACGGCGCGCTTCGCGCACCTCGCGATGACCATCATTTTGAAAACACGCCCCAGCGCGTTGGGGGCAACGCGCTCCACGTGCTACTTCACGCCGCCTTGTCGTTCGTCTTTTCGCGAACGAGGAGGGCGAGCATGGAGTCGAGGAGGCCGTTGCCGCCTTGGGCGCCGGTGACGCTCACGTCGGGGACGAGGCGGATGTTTTTATCGGCCAGCGTTTGCGTGAGTTGCATGACGGTGTAGTTGGCACCGCCGAGGGCTTCGACGCCGGCGCGGTAGGCTTCGGCTTTCGCGTTACCGGTGGCGCGGATGGCGTCGGCTTCGCCGAGGGCGCGGAGCTTGGTGGACTCGGCTTCACCGCTGGCGGAGCGGATCGCGGCATTGGCGTGGAGTTCGGCGATGCGCACGCCTTGGTCGGCATCGACCATTTGTTGTTGGATGTTGGCGAGGGCGGTGGCCTTCACGAGTTCCTGCCGCTGGCGCTGCGCGGCCTCCTGCGTCTCGTAGGTTTTTTTTTCTTCCTCGGCGATTTTGCGATCGGTCTGCGTGCGCATGAGCTCGGCGGGCGGCGTGATGTCGCCGATGAGCGTGTCGATGGCCTGCACATCGTAGGCGGCGAGGGCGGTGCGGATGTGCGCGGCGGCCTCGACCTGGCGATCGCTGCGGGCGTTCAGGAAATCGAGGACGGTGTGGTGCTGTGCGGAGTTGCGGAAATAATTTCCGACGATCGGCTGGAGCGCGTGGTCGACGAGGTTTTGCATCGAGCCGAGGCGCGAGATGACCTTCGGCGCATCGAGCGCGCCGACGTGGATGATCTGGGAAACGTCGAGGTTGAAGGCGAAGCCGTCGCGCGAGCGGACGGTGATGGAGCTGAGTTTGTCGTCGAAGTGGTGGGCCTCGGTGCGGTTGGCCCAGTTGAGGACGATGTTGGTGGTGGGGACGAGCTCGACCTTCATGACGCGGGTGTTGACCGGATGCTTGCCCGGGAAGAGCGGCGAGACCCACACGCCCTTGTGGCCGACGTTGACGAGATCGCCGTGCTTGAACGCGGCGCCGCTTACATCCTCGTGGGCGAGGCCGACAAAGGAGATGACGACGCCGACGGAGCCGATGGGGATGTTGAGCATCGGGACGGATTCGACGGCGGCGAACCACGGGTTGAGGTTCCACGCGCCCGAGAGCAGCACCTGCTCCTGCAAGCCGCGTCGGCCGCCACCGGCGAGGAAGGCCTGGGCGTTTTGGAAATTGTCGTGGTGGTGGACAAGGGCGCCCGCGATGTCGCCGTTGTCGATGGGTTTGCCGTCGAGCGTGGTGACAATGCCGACCATGTCGGGCGCGATGCGGGTGACGGCGAGTTGTTCGCGCGCCATGCCATGCTCGGGCGCGGTTTCGGCCGTGATGACGGTGAAGAGGGCGGGGTTGATGCGATACGTGCCCGCGGTGAGCACGCCGAGCTGGCGGCCCTTCTCGCCACCCGCGGTGAGGAACGCGCGCGCGTTTTGAAAATTATCGCATGCGATGACCTTTGCGAGCAGCCGCTCGGGTGGGATCTGCGCACCGGCGGCGGAAACGACGCAGGCGATCTCGCCGGGTGGCACGATGAGCATGGGCATTTTGGCGACGCGGAATTGCCAGAAGCCGTAGCCGAAGTGCAGGCCGGGCGGAAGCGTGTCGGCTTGGTAGCCGGCCTCGGCGTGGAGCGCGATGAGTTCGCCGGGAGGAAGATTGCGGGAGGCGAATTTCTTGATGACGACGCCGACCTGGTTCTCGCGAATCACGACGATGCCGAGGAGCAACGGCGCGAAGACGAGGCCGAAACCCAGCAATACGGCGCGATCGATCCAGCCACCGGCGGCGACAAACGCGAAGCCGACGAGGGCGAGCGAAGCACCGCCGAGCACGAGGCGCGACGGCAACGCGCGCGGTTGGAGGGCGAGACCCTTGAGCACGAGGCTCAGGCCGACGAGGAGCAGAAGCGCGCAGAGCGCACCCGCGGAAGCGAGGGTGGAAGCGATTGAAGCGGACATGGTGGAGGACTCCGAATGGCGCCGGCGCGAGTGCACGGGTAAGCGTGCGCGCACGACGGTGCGGTTGCGAATTGGAGCGACCGTGTCGCGCCAGCCCGAGCTGACGCGCAGTGGATCACCCTTCCCATTGCCGACGAGGTTAGCTGACGGGCTCGGTCCTAGGAAGTGACCTTGGCCGCAGTTACCTGCGACCGTGCGCCCCATCCGCGAAGAGTTTTCTCTCCACGGAAATTGGTTCCCCCGTGAAAACGCCGAGGAAGCGGCGTCATCTTAGGCGTGCGAATCCAAAGAACGCCGGCGAAAATGCGGGTGCGCACCGTGCAATCAAGGTTTCTTACTACCTAGCTCACGCAAGTGCCTGCCGATGGGCCTGCATGCTGGCGTTTTTCATATTCAAGTAATGCAGGCTCGCGGCGCGCGGCGCCCGCCACCACGGTGTCGCATGGAAAAACGTCTCTTCTCCGAACTGGGCCTCTCGGCCGACCTGCTCAAAGCCGTGGACAAAATGGGATTCGAGGAGGCTTCACCGATTCAGACGGCGGTGATTCCGACGATTCTTGCGGGTAAAGATGTGGTGGGGCAGTCCTCGACGGGCTCGGGCAAAACTGCGGCGTTTGCCATTCCGGCCATCGAAAAAGTAGATCCGAAAGTGCGGGCGGTGCAGGTGCTGATTCTCTGCCCGACGCGCGAACTCGCCGTGCAGGTGGCGGAAGAATTCGGTAAACTTGCGCTCTTCAAACGCGGTGTGTCGGGCGTGCCGATCTACGGCGGCCAGAGCTACGAGCGGCAGTTCCGCGCGCTCGCGGCGGGCGTGCAAATCGTCATCGGCACCCCCGGTCGAGTGATGGATCACATGGAGCGGGGCACGCTCAAGCTCGACCAGCTCAAGCTCGTGATTCTCGACGAGACCGACCGGATGCTCGACATGGGTTTTCGCGACGACATCGAGAAAATTCTCTCGGCCACGCCGGCCACGCGGCAGCTGTTGTTTTTCTCCGCGACCATTCCGCGCGCGATTCAGGACTTGATTGGCCGCTATTCCAAAGACCCGGCCTGGATTAAAATCGACTCCGTGGCGCAGAACGCGCCGCAGGTGGAGCAGACGTATTTCGAGGTGGACCGCCGTTCGAAAATCGAGGCGCTCACGCGGCTGATCGATGTGAACGATTTCCGTTACGGCATTATCTTTTGCAGCACGAAGATCATGGTCGACGATCTCGACGAACACCTGCACTCCCGCGGTTACCTGACCGATCGGTTGCACGGCGATATTTCGCAGATGCAGCGCGACCGCGTGATGGCAAAGTTTCGCGAGCGGAAATTCGAGTTCCTTGTCGCGACGGATGTCGCGGCGCGCGGGCTCGACGTGGACGACCTGGAGGTCGTGTTTAATTTCGATCTCCCGAACGACGCCGAAGACTACACGCACCGCATTGGCCGCACCGGCCGGGCCGGGCGCAAGGGCCAGGCCTTCACGTTCGTGTCGGGCCAGGAAATCTACAAATTGCAGAGTATGGTGCGCTGGGCGCGGCTCGATATCCGCCGCGGCAAGATTCCCTCGCTCGATGAAGTCGAGGAGGCGCGCTCGAGCGTCTTCTTCGACAAGATCCGGGCGACGCTCGACGAGAAGAAGTTCAAGCCGCACGACCGCATGATCGATCGCCTGCTCGACGAGGGCTATGCGAGCACCGACATTTGCTCGGCGCTCATCACGATGCTTCAGGGTGGTGGCATGTCTGGCGAAGGCGCGGCCAAGCCGGCGTCCGCGGCCGCGAAGGCTTCGGTTCCGGTGGCCGCAGGGAAGTCTGCCCCGGTTTGGGCGAAGAGTGTGGTGGCTCCGAAGCCGAGTTCGCCTGGGGCTCCAACGTCCAAGGCACGCGCCGCGGATTTTGCCGTTGCCGCGCCAGCGAGTAGGGCGGAGGTGGCGGACGATGCGTCGGCGAGCGACGGGCGCGAAGACGAAGACGGGTTGGAAAATTCCGCGCGCAAACCAAAATACGAACGCCCCGCTCGCACGGGGCAAGAAGCTGGCATGGTGCCAATCTTCCTCAACGTCGGCCGCAAGCAGCTCGTGACGCCGGCGGATATTGTCGGAAAAATCGCCGGAGTGACGCGCTTGCCGGCCACGGTGGTGGGCGCGATTGACATCCACCAGCGGCACACGCTGGCCGATGTCGCGGAAGCCGAGGCGGACTTCATCGTGAAAAAACTTGCCGGTATCAAACTGAAGGGCATCGCGCTGGAGCCGGCGCGCACCGGCGACCTCCCGGGCCCGGCGTAAGGGAGCGGCTGCGGGATTTTCCCCCTCGGGGCCCGTAAGGTCCGCACTCGCGTCAGATTGAGCGCGGCGTCCATTCGAGAACGTGAACTGGCGCGAATTCAGCTTCGGTCGCTCACCGGATCATAGTCTGGTCATCCGCTGTAGTAGATTTTTTGCTGAGGCCCGGGTAAACTTCTCCGCTCCGCAGCGGTTCAGGTGGTTGTAGTCAACGAAATCGGCGTCGGAGAAGTCTTCCGTGCCGGGTCCGATGAAAATGCCGCCGGCTCCTTCAACCGTCGCACGCACGGATCGCCAGAGATTCGCCCTGACTTCCGGTGCGATCACTTTTTCGGCTTCAAGCCGCAGTGGGCTTACCACGACGCAAAACGCGATTTGTCGCCCGCGCGCGACCCTGCCCAGCCGTGCGAGGGATTCAAGCGCGGCCGGTGAAAAATCCGCAGGGACCGGCTTATCGCGAAGGAATCCATTCCAACGCATGTCGCTACGTAGAAAATTTTCGCAGGCCAATGGCACCCCGCCCGTCTCATCGAATTCGAGCGAGTCGTAGGTTGCCCGGCCGAGCGGACGGCGCTGCGCTTGTGAGTGGAGCGTCCGCGCGTAATACCAGAGATCGAGGTTGCGCACATAAGTGGAAACCTCAGCGCCGCCGCTGAGCAGGCGCGCGAGATCGTGCGATTGGAAATCTTTGGTGGGACCACGGTCGAAGTCGCCGTGATAAACGGGTATGAGGACGACGCGCGGGTTTATTCGGGGCAGGAGCTCGTCGAGCAGTGTGCATGTTTCACCCATTGAGAGCCCCCAAGAGCTTGCATTCACAACGCCCTTAGCCCCCAGCTCTGTTCTTAGGATAGATCCGTGGATATTATTCACACCCATCGAGGAACCGACTACGAGCACGTCGGGATCAGGGCCGTTCGCAAGGCGATGCGCGAGCCAAAGGGCTTTCTCGTTAAACGACTCACTGGCCGAGATTCGCGGTGCGGGCAACCGATGGCGGTTGGCTACTACGAACATGGTGAGCGTGGCGATAAAGACGGCCAGCGTTGCCATAAACACTAAGCTGAAGCCGCGGATGTCGTGGTCGCTGGCGTTGGGGTTGGCAGCGTGCATCTCAGAATTGAAAGTAGAGGAACTCGCTCTTGCGGCCCATGAGCAACAGGCAAGTTGCGAAAGCGATCGCTGCGCAGATACCCCAACTCCATTGCAGTCGGAGTGCTGCGCGTTCCGGTGCGGGCGCGCCAATCACGGGCGAGTATCGCGCCAGCAGCTCGTTGGAATTGGGCAACGCCAGGAGGACCGTGCCGAACACGAGCCATCCGACCAGGTCGCGATCGATCTGCACGCCCGAGAAGACCGCTCCGTGCCGGGCCAAAATCCCGCCTGATGCGCGATCCCACGCTTCCAAGCGGGCGGGCAGACCGATGCCGTTCGCTCCGATCATTCCGCGCAGAATTCGCCCGGCGGCTGCCAGCGAATCGGCGCGGAAGATTACCCACGAAACGACGACGACCAGCATGGTCAGCATCCAGCCCGCACCCCGGATCGCAGCGCCTGACTGAAGTCCCCGGCGTTCGGCGAAGGTGCGCCATGCGTGGTTTATTACGAGTCCCACGCCGTGCAATGCGCCCCAGACAACGAAGGTCCAGTTTGCGCCATGCCAGAGCCCACCGAGCAGCATCGTGGCAAAAAGATTGAGCTGTCGACGGGCGGGCCCGCGACGATTTCCGCCGAGTGGAATGTAGAGATAGTCGCGGAGGAAGCGAGAGAGCGTCATGTGCCAGCGCCGCCAAAATTCAATCAGGCTCGCAGCCTTGTAGGGTGAGTTGAAATTAACCGGAAGTCGGATGCCCATGGCCAGCGAGATGCCGGCGGCCATGTCGCAGTAACCAGAAAAATCGAAGTAGAGCTGAAGCGCGTAGGCTAAAGCACCGGCCCACGCCGAGATTAGTAATGGGGACGCACCCTCGGCCGCCGCGTTGAACAGCGGCGACGCATAGACAGCGAGCGCATCGGCCACCAAGACCTTCTTTCCGAGGCCAATCACGAACATCGCCAGTCCGGCGCCCAAATCGCTCCATTGGACGCGATAATATTTTATCGCCGCAAACTGAGGCATCATCTCCTTGTGATGCAAAATGGGCCCGGCGATCAGGTGCGGAAAATAAAGCACGAACAGCAAATAGGCGGGCCAGCGCACTTCCGATACCTCGCCCCGGCTTGCATCCACCAGATATGCGATCTGGGTAAATGTGAAAAACGAGATCCCTAGCGGTAAGATGAGGCCGAGCACCGGCCATTCGGTGTTCGCCACGGCATTGGTGGTGCGAACAAAAAAATCGAAATACTTGTAGAAGAAAAGCGCAGCCAGATTGGCCGCGAGGGCGGCGGTTAGCAGCCCCCGGGCGGATGGAGTGCCACGACGGGCTACGATGAAGCGAGCAAAAGTAAAATTACCCGCGATCGAAATCGCCAGCAGCAGAAGGTAACGGGCGTCCCACCAAGCATAAAAAAATAACGAGGCTGCGATCAGCCACGGGAGCACTGCGAACGCATTCCAGCGCGCGAAGATTAGAAGCCCGATGAAAAAAATCGGGAGGAACGCGAAGATGAATTCAAAAGAGTTGAAAAGCATGGACCTTGGCAGGGCGGAATATTCGCGCTGTGAGTGGCTTTTCACGAACACAAGATGCCGATAGGTTCAATCACCATTCGGCTGGCGGTGCGGCGCGTGCACCGCGTGCGTGGGAACCTTGACAGTCGCCGCGGGGCGCGGCTATTGCCGTGGCCCCGTATGGAAGCCGCGCTCGACCAACCGGTGCTCGTGCTCAACCGCCTCTGGCAGGCGGTCAATGTCATTGGCGCGAAGCGCGCCTTCGGGCTGTTGTCCCGCGGGCATGCCCAGGTCGTGCATCACCACGATGACGATTTCCGCACGTTCTCGATGCTCGACTGGATTGATTTTTCGGTGAGCAACCCGCCGGTGGTAGAACTCGAGATGGTGCACACGCCCAGTCGCACGATCCGGCTGCCGCGCGTGATCCTGCTCACGTTCTTCGACCGGCTGCCGTGCAAGGAGCTGAAGCTTACCCGCAACAACGTCTTCGAGCGCGACAAGAACACCTGCCAATACTGCGCGCGGGCGATGCCGCGCGAGCAACTCAACCTCGATCACGTGATCCCGCGCGACTACGGTGGGAAGACGACGTGGGAGAACATCGTCTGCTCGTGCATCAAGTGTAACACGCGAAAGGCGAACCGCCTCCCGCACGAGGCGCACATGCGGCTCATGCGCAAGCCCGTCCGCCCAAAGTGGCGGCCCGTCATCTCGATAGTGCTCGGCAACCAGCGGCACGAAGTATGGAAGGATTTCCTCGATGTCGCGTATTGGAATGTGGAACTCGAGGAGTGAGTTGATGGAGGTGGACCGGGCGATTCGCCGCGGCGCCGGGATGAGATTGAAAGGTGCGGGTGGCGTCGGGATCGCGAATGCGAGATTGCCGGCCCTGCAACCGCCGCACACATTCTTCGTATGCTCGCGACTCTTGTGATGACGGTGATCGGTGCCGACCGGCCCGGATTGGTGCAACTGGTGGCTGCGCGCGTGGCTGACCATGGCGGCAACTGGCTGGAGAGCCGGATGTGTCACCTCGGCGGACAATTTGCCGGGTTGCTGCGCGTCGAGGTCGCGGCGGCGCGGGTCGATGAACTGATTGGCGCCCTGCATCGCCTGGAGAGCGAGGGCCTGCGCGTGATCATGCATGCGGAGACCGGTGCAAGCGTCGCGAAGCCGGCTCATTCGACCGGCTCAGAGCAGGCCGGAGCGGTGGCCGTGCTGGAGTTAGTCGGCACGGATCGGCCGGGGATTTTGCGCAGTGTGTCGGGCGTGTTTGCGGCGCACGGTGTCAATGTCGAGGAGCTGACCTCTGAGCGCGTGAGCGCGCCGATGGGCGGGGGGACTTTGTTTCAGGCGCGGGCTACGGTGCTCGTGCCGGCGGGGGTGAAACTCGCGACCGTCCGCGCCGATCTGGAGATGCTGGCGGCGGACTTGATGGTGGATATCAAGCTGCAGCCGGCGACGCGCTGAGGAAACGGTTCAGTTAAATTTCTGGCGCGCGAGCACCAGTAAGCCGCAGCCGGCGACGATGTCGCCGAGCCCGATGATAATGCGCAACGGGAGTGGCATGCGCTGCAGCAGGAGGAGCACGACCGCGCCACCCACGAGGAGAATGATCGCGAGTGCGACAAGCGTGCGTTTCTGCCGTTCGCGTGGGCTGGATGTCATCGGGCGAGGGGCAGGGTGATGCGCATCGTCGTGCCCGTCGGGCTGGTGTCGCGCAGAGCAATATCGCCGCGGTGGCTGACGAGAATGCGCTTCGCGATTGCGAGGCCGAGCCCGGTGCCGTCGGGTCGTCCGGAAAGAAACGAATCGAAGATTCGCTCGCGGATGGACGCATCGACGCCGGTGCCGGTGTCGCTGATATCGAGGTGGGCGACGGCGGCGCCGGGCCGGATTTCTGTGGCGAAGGCCATCGTGATTTTGCCGCCGTCCGGCATCGCGTGCATGGCGTTGATCACGAGGTTGAGCACCACCTGTTGGATCTGCCCCTTGTGCACGTCGACGACCAGTGGCTCGGCGGGCGCGTGCACGGCGACCGTTACCTTGCTTTGCGTGAGTTTGAGCCGCACGAGCAGCAGGGTGTCAGCGACGATGTCGGCGAGCGCCCAGCGGGAGTGGAGACTGGAAGGAGCTTGGGCGAATCCGAGCACGCGCGTGACGATCGCCTCGAGTTGATCGAGTTTCTCGCCGATCACGCGCATGTCGGTGCGCCGTGGATCGCCCTCGGCGAAATCTAGGCCGAGCCCGCCGTGCAGGAGCTTGAGCACCGTGAGCGGATTGCGGATTTCGTGGGCGATCTCGGCGGCGAGCAGGCCGAGCGTCGTAAGCCGTTCGTTTTTGCGCAGGACTTCCTCGCTCTTGAAAACGCGCGCGTAGAGCCGGGCGTTTTCCAACGCGACGGTGCCAAGGCTGGCGAGCGCGGCGCAGAGGCGCTTCTCATCGTTGTCGAAGCGGTGCACGCGGTCGGTGAAAATCGCGACGACGCCGAGCACATCACCCTCGGAGATCATGGGGCTCACGAGGACAGAGCGCAGCGCTGGATCGGTCGGGAGATCCTTGAGCTCGCGAAACTCCGGCGACTGAATGTCGGCGAACCATACTTGGCGGCGTGTGCGAATGGGGGAGGCGACGAGGCAGGCTTCGACGTCGAGTTCACCCGCCGGCCGGGGCGCGGCGTCATCTTGGGCTAACGCCGCGCAACGCACGGTGCCCTTGGCGGTGTCGTGTAGATAGAGGGCGCAGGCGCGGGCCTGCATCGTGCGGCGCGCCTCCCGCGTCAGGGTTTCGAAAAGATCCTGCGGGTCGAACTTGGTGACCAGCGACTGCCCCGCGGTGATGAGTGATTCGAGTTGGCGAGCCTTGTCCTTGAGGTGCCCCAGTTCCCAGAGCCGTTGCAACACGGGCGCAGCCTCGGCGGCGAAATGCTCGAGGAGGGCCAGGTCCGCCGGCACGAATCCGCCGACACGATCGCTTTCCAGATCGATCACGCCCATCACGTGGTCGCCCTGCTGAATAGGGGCGCTCATTTCACAGCGGGCGGTGGGCCGCACCGCGATGTAGCGGGGCTCGACCGTCACATCGGGCACGAGGAGGGAGCGACGGTTGAGCACGCACCAGCCAGTGACACCGTGACCGAGCTTGAGGCCGAGCGGGGAGTCACTGGACGGCGTTCCGATCTGAATTTCGGTTTCGAGCGTGCCGGTGTCCGGGCTCAGCAAGCCAATCGATCCGGCGTCGGCGCGAAAAGTAGCGACCAACAACTCCAGCATCTCACGCATCGCCGCGCCCGGATCGTCGGTTCGCACCGCGAGCGACGCGAGGCGATGGAGCACGGAAAGCGCGCGAGGATCGGACGAGGGCGGAAGACGGGACACAGCCGAATCGTTGGTGGCCGGATCGCCGATGGCCAGAATTTCCACCGGAACCCGGTTGGCTGCGACCCGGATGCCGAACTCAGGCGCTTGCGGCCACTGGCGCCGGCGCGATGACCTCGTTCAGCGCGGTGCGCAGGACTTGGAGGCGTTCGGGGGTTTCGACGGGCTCGTGGTTGGCGGCCTCGATGTGGAACGTGTCGATGGCCACGCCGCGCTCGGTGCCGATGCGGGCGAAAGTGATGTCGAAATTGTGATCGGAGATCGTCTTGGCGAGCCGGTAGAGCAGGCCGATCTGGTCGCGGGCCTGGACTTCGACGATCGTGCGCTGAAGCGAAAGCTCGGGGTAGACGTCGACGGTCGGAGGGAAGGAGCTTTGCAACGATTCGCCGGTCGCGGTCGAGAGGTAGCGGGTGGCGGCGATTTTCTTGGCCTGCGCCATGATGTCGGGCAGCAGGTCGCGGTTGGCCACGAGGGCTTCCTCGATCACGCTGGCAAATTTCTGCTGGGCGCTGGCGCTTTGCACGGGGCCACGGCCGGGCTCGACGACGTAGAAGGTATCGATCGCGATGTGGTCATTGCGCGAAATCACCTTGGAGCCGAGGATGCTCAGGCCGGCGACGCTGAAGGCCCCGGCGAGTTTGTAGAAGAGGCCGGCGCGGTCCCACGTGACGACATTGACGACGGTGAGAGAGCGGTTGAGATCGTCTTTCCACTCGATCACTGGGCGCAGCGAACCAACCGAGTCCGCGGTGGTGATCGACTTCAGGAGCCGGTTCACCATCTGGATGTGCAGCGCGATCTCGGCGGAGTCGGTGTGGATGAAATAGCGATCCGGGAGCAGACTGAAGTGGGCGGTGATTTCATCCGCACTGATCCCGGGGATCGTTTTGGCGATGAGCTCCTGTTGGGTCATGTTTTTCTTTTCTTCGAGGCGGGCGTCGACGGCGGCACCGTGTTTCAGCCGCTCGAACGTAGAGCGGTAAAGCGAAGTGTGCAACGTGTCCTTGTAACTGTTCCAAAGATCCATCGCCGTCCCGCGGGCGTCGCAAAACGTGTGGACGTAAAGGAACCGCAGGCGCTCGGGGTCGCCCACCAGCTCGGCAAATGCGGCGGCCGTGGAGGGATCATCTACGTCCCGCTTCTGCCAGAATCGTGCCATCGCGAGGTGTTTTTCGATGACGAAAAGGATAAGAGCGCGGTCCGCGGCGGAGACCCCAAAGCGTTCCAAGAGTGGTCCGGCCAGACGCACGCCGCTGTCGGCATGGCCCCGGATGCCCTCGGACTTGCCGATGTCGTGCAAGAGGAGGGTGAGATAGAGGAGGGAGTGATCGGGGGTCTCGTGGAGCGCGGCCCGATACTTGAGGGTGATGGGTTCAGCCTCGGTATAGATGCGGTCCAACTCGCGGATGGCACTTAGCGTGTGCACATCCGCCGTGTAGCGGTGGTAGTATTCGTGCTGGACGAGGCAGGTGAGGGCGTCGAATTCGGGGATAAACAACCCCAGCACGGCGAGCTCGTGCATCTTGGTCAGAATCGGATAAACGGCTCCGGCTTCCGACATGATGGCCCGAAAACTCACATTGGCGTCGGACGATTGTGCGACTTCGGGCGTAAGCAAAGGCAGGGAAGTGCGGATGAGATCGGCGAGGTGGAAGTCGAGGGTCGCTTCGAGGGTCTGAAGGTGGCGGAAAACGCGGATGAGCCGCACCGGGTCTTCGCGGAAGACATCGGGTTTTTCCGCGGCGAGTTCGCGACCGCGGAGCACAAAGCCATCGAGCCGCTTGGTGCGCGTGAGGCGGGAAGCGAGCAGGCTTTCACGGAAGGAGAGTTTGTCGCCATTGCTGTTGCGCCCGATGCTAAGCGCGAGGCGATCCTCGACGAGCCGGGAGACGCGAAAAATCGTCTGCGCGGCCCGGTAGTAATCCTGCATGAAGTGCTCCACGCGGGCGAGCATCACGGGCTCGGTGTAGCCGAGGTGCTCGGCGATCAGTGGCTGCTGATCGAGGTTCATGACATCGGTCGCGCGCGGGCTCATGAAGTGGAGCTCGTTGCGGACGCGGAGGAGGAAATCGTAGGCGCGTTGGAAAGCCGCGAGGTCGTCCGTGCGCAGGTAATTTTGCGTGGCGAGCTCGTCGATTTGGGTGATGTCGAGCTTCACCCGGGCCATCCACACGGCGTTCTGGTAGTCGCGCAGGCCACCGACGCCGTTCTTGATGTCGGGCTCCTGGTTGAAGACGGTGTTGGCATACTTGGCGCGCCGGTTCGCCTGATCCTCGATGCGCGAGGTGATGTAGTCCTTCGGGTGCTCCGTGGCGTAGTAACTGCGGTAGGCTTGGGCGAAGGTGTCGTAGAGTTTCTCCGAACCCGCGATGCGCCGCGCCTCCAGCATCGCGGTCTTGGACTGGATGTCTTTCCGCGCCTCGGCAAACGCCTCGTCAATGGTGCGGGTGGCGTGGCCGACCTTAAGGCCGCAGTCCCAGAGAATATAGAGAATCTCCGCGGTGAGGTGCTCCTGCAGCGGCTTGGCCTCGGCCGGCTTCGTCTTCGTGGCGAAGAGAAACATGATGTCGACATCGCTCCACGGCGAGAGCTCACCGCGGCCGTAGCCGCCGAGGGCAATCAAGGCGACGGGCGCCGGCGCGACGCCGTGTTTTTGCTGGAAAGTGAGCAGCGCGTGATCGAAGAGCCGCGCGAGTAAGGCGTCGATCATCTTCGCCCGCTCGCGGCAGATCGTCAGGCCGGAAGCGCCGGACTGGTGACGCTCACGCAGGCCGGCCATTTCCGTGCGGACGAACTCCTTGCACGCCGCCAGCCGGCCGGGGACGGTGGGGTCTCCGGTGAACGCGAGGCGTTCTTTGGCACGTTGGGCGATGAGGGCGGGCATGGGCGGGATGGCGAAGGGTGAACAACGACGAGGGAAGCCCGAAGTTTCAACGTTCAAAGTGGCGCGGTTGCCGCGATGTGCGCAGGCGGCTATTCGCTTTGGCCGCCTCGTGGAAACGCGGTGCTCGAAGGATGGGCGCTTTTCAAGCGCCCGGTTTGTGGCTCTGGCGTTGCGGCGGTTGAAAACCGCCGATCCGGTCGGAGCCAAAGGCACCGACAAATCGGGGCTGCGTTATTGCCGCAGTGCCGTCGCGCCAGCGCGCGTCGCGCCGTTTCCCTCCTTGCCTCGCGTCGCCGCGGGCCGTTTTCTCCGCGGTTCAACACCAGCCCAGACCGATGCCTGAGATTACCAAGAGCTACGAATCACGTGACATAGAAAAAAAGTGGTATGCCGCTTGGCAGGCTGCGCACGCCTTCGCGGGCAAAGTCACGCCCGGCCGCGATCCCTACACCATCGTCATTCCGCCGCCGAATGTCACCGGCGTGCTCACGATGGGGCACGTGCTGAACAACGCGCTCCAGGACATCCTGATTCGGCGCGCGCGGCTCGAAGGTAAATCCGCGCTCTGGCTCCCCGGCACCGATCACGCCGGCATCGCGACGCAGAACGTCGTCGAGAAACAGCTCCGGCAAAACGAAAAGAAAACCCGCCGCGATCTCGGCCGGGAGAAATTTCTCGAGAAAGTCTGGTCGTGGCGGGACGAGAAGGGCGGAAAGATCCTCGAGCAGCTCCGTGCGCTCGGCGCTTCGTGTGACTGGGACCGCACACAGTTCACGATGGACCCGCACTACTCGAAGGCCGTGCTCACGGCGTTCGTCGAGCTGTTCCACAAGGGAAACATCTACCGCGGCAAGCGCATGGTGAACTGGTGCCCCGCGTCGCAGACCGCGCTGAGCGACGAGGAGGTCAACATGAAGCCCGTCAACGGCACGATCTACCGCGTGCGTTACGAGCGCGTCGATGCGCCGGGGTTGTTCGTCGAGGTGAAGACCACGCGGCCCGAAACGATTCCGGGCGACGTCGCCATCGCCGTCCATCCCGACGACCCGCGCTACGCGGATTGGATTGGCAAAAAAGTCCGCCGGGCCCTCGGGCCCGCCGCGGAGATTCCGATCATCGCCGATGCGTCCGTCGACAAGGAATTCGGCACCGGTGCGCTCAAGATTACGCCTGCGCACGACAAGACCGACTTCGAGATCGGCCAGCGCCACAAGCTGGCGGTCATCGATGTGCTGGAGGCCGACGGCAAGCTCAACGCCTTCGCCGGTCCCGAGCTCGCCGGCCTGGATCGTTTCGCGGGCCGCAAGAAAGCCGCAGAGTTGCTGAAGGCCTCGGGCGCGCTCGTGGCGGAGGAAGCCTATGCGAACAACGTCGGCTACTCCGAACGCGCCGATGTGCCGATCGAGCCGCGGCTCACGTGGCAGTGGTGGCTGAAATATCCGCGCGTCGAGGAGGCCAAGACGGCCGTGCGCGACGGGCACATCAAGTTTCACCCCGAGCGTTGGAGTAAAGTTTACCTGCACTGGCTCGAGAACATCCAGGACTGGTGCATCAGCCGCCAGCTCTGGTGGGGCCATCGGATTCCGGTGTGGTATCGCAAGGGCATCGATAAGGAAAAGCTCACCGAGGCCGACCTCGCCGACCCGAAAAAAATCCACGTCTCGCTCGACGGCCCCGCCGATCCGGAGAACTGGATTCAAGAAGATGACGTGCTCGACACGTGGGCCTCGTCGTGGCTCTGGCCCTTCGCCACGATGGGCTGGCCCGACAAGGACAAGATGGCGGCGCAGGGCCTCGATTATTTTTATCCGACGACGACGCTCGTGACCGGGCCGGACATCATTTTCTTCTGGGTCGCGCGCATGATCATGGCCGGCCTCGAATTCATGCGGCCGGGTGAATCGCTCGACCGACGGATTCCGTTCAAACACGTCTACTTCACCGGCATCATCCGCGACCAGCAGGGCCGCAAGATGTCGAAGTCGCTCGGCAACTCGCCCGACCCGCTCGACCTCATCGAGAAATACGGCGCCGATGGCCTCCGCTTCGGCATCGTGTCGATCGCGCCGCAGGGGCAGGACATCCGCTTTCAGGAAGACCGGATCGAGAGCGGGAAAAATTTCTGCAACAAGCTCTGGAACGCCTGCCGTTTCCGCCAGATGAGCGGGCCGGCCGGTGACAACTCCTCTGTTGTGGCCATCGCCGCGCGACTTGATGCGGCAAGCTTCGATGCCGACGACCACGCCATCCTCGACCGGATGCTTGCCACCACGCGCGAGGTTGACCGTTGTTTCCTTGAATTTGAATTCAGCGCGGCGGTGCAGGCGCTCTACGGATTTTTCTGGAACGACTTTTGCGACTGGTATGTCGAGGTCTCGAAATCGAAACTTCAAGACCCCGCCACGAAGGGGAACTGCCTTGCTATCCAGGATCTCGTGCTGCGGCAGACGCTGCTGATGTTACACCCGTTCATCCCGTTCATCACCGAGGAACTCTGGCAGCAGCTCGGCTATGGCACGGAAGGGAAATTCATCGAGGATGTGCGCCTCGAAAACGCTTCGCAGATCGCCACGACCTCGATCGCGCGCGGGCTCAAGCTCGACCTCGCCGCCGTGGCCTCGGTGGAGAAACTCAAGGCTTTCATTTCGCAGACGCGCACCCTCAAGGCCGAGCACAACGTCGCTAGCCGCCGCGACGTGAAACTCTTCGTGCTCGCGGGCGACGCGGAGTGGTCAGTCGTTTCGGGCAATCTCGCGAAGCTGACGCGCCTGGCCGGTGCGGCAGAAATCACGCGGCGCGACAAAGTCGACGGCGCGCCCGCGGTCGTCACGCCGCTCGGCACCGTCTATCTCGATCTCGCGAGCACCGTCGACGTCGGTGCGGAAAAAATCCGCCTGACGAAGGAAATCGATCAACTCGCGAAACACATTGCCGGCACCGAGGCGCGACTCGCAAACGAAGCGTTCGTCAGCAAAGCCCCGCCCGCCGTGCTCGAAGGCGCCCGTAAACAACTCGCCGACCAAAAAACGAAGCACGTGGAACTCGGGCGGCTGTTGAAGGCGCTGGGTTGATCGAGCCGATCGTCTTTTCATTTCATCATGTCCCCAACGCCCCGCATTCTCGCATTTTCCGGCAGCGCTCGCCGGGAGTCGCTTAACTCGAAACTCCTCGCTGCGGCGGTCGCCGCAGTCCGCGCAGCAGGAGCTGAGGTAACCGTCTTCAATTTTCGTGATCTGCCTTTGCCGCTTTACGATGGTGATCTGGAGGACAGCGCAGGCATGCCGGCCAATGCGCAGAAGCTCGTCGACTTAGTGGTGAGTCACGGCGGACTGCTCATCGCGTCGCCGGAATACAATTCCCAGATCACGCCTCTGCTGAAAAACGCGATCGATTGGTGCACGCGGGCGGACGAGAACCCTTTTCGCGGCAAAGTGGCTGCGGTGGTGTCGGCCTCGCCGGGGGCGTTTGGCGGGATTCGCTCGATGACGCTTGCGCGGCAATTGCTCGTGCATCTCGGCTGCCACGTGATTCCGGCGCAGTGCGTGTTGCCGCACGCGGACAAGGCTTTCGATGCCGCGGGACAGTTGATCGACGCGCGAACGACAAAGAACGTGGACGCACTCGCGGCGGAACTCGTGCGCGTCACCACCCGGCTGGGGTAAGCCAACTGGCCGGAAACGTTACGGCCGCAGCGGATCGTCGGGTGCCGTCGCGCGCGGCAGATCGTAGAAGGGATCGCGGTAGTAGCCGCGGCCACCCTTGATGTGCGATTCACTGTAGCCGACCGTGATGGAGTAGCGTTTGTCGGGGTCCTCCATGGTCAGCACCATTGAGCCGGTTTTCTCGCTGTAGCCGCCACTGCCCATGCCGTAGCTGAGGGAAAACGAGCCGTGAATCTCACGCTCCTTTTTCTTCTCCTCGGTGATGATGCGCGGGGCGCGGGAGAGGTAGACGGGCGGAGCGAGGAGCGTGCGGGCGAGCCGGGCGGCTTGGTGGCGGGCGACGAGTTCGTCGAGCTGTGTCACTTCGGCGACAGTGAGGGTGGGAAGGCCCGCGGTGGTGCGTTCGCCGGCGGTGAGTCGCTGGGAAAAACGCGGTGCACTCTCGGCGGACGCAGCCCGGGCCAAGGTGTCGCGACGCACGAGCGCATCGACGACCGCCACCTGATCCGAGGTGAGCTTAGCGAGGCCGGCGGCGGTGCGTTCGGTGGCGTTGAGCGCGACGGAGAAGCGCAGATCGTCGTTGGCGGCGCGCACGGTTCCCGCGAGGAGTGCGGCGGCGGCAAGCACGAACGACACGATCTTCATGGCGGCAGGGTGGCGCATGAGGAGCAGGGACTCACGAAAAATCGTGCAGGTTCCCCTTTTCCTGGCGCAGCTCCCTTTCTCGCAGGCCCAGCGTCTTTGGGTGGGCCGTGCGCTCCGCGCACGGCTCACGTCAGCCCACGTGGCAAGAAAATGAGCTGCGCCCAAACCCGACCCGGCGCATCACTGGCATTGCATCGAAAGCCCCGGTCGTCCGTCATGCCTCGCTCACCGCCGGCGTCCGCTCTTCCCAGCCTCCTTCCAACCCGCACCTCCTCCCGTCATGCTCCCCTTCGCGCTCACGATTTTCACCGGCGCTTTCCTTCTGTTTCAGGTTCAGCCCCTGATCGGGAAATACATTTTGCCGTGGTTCGGCGGCGGGCCGGGCGTGTGGACGACCTGCCTGCTGTTTTTCCAAACGCTGCTGCTCGGCGGCTACGCCTACGCGCACTTTTCCTCCACGCGACTCAAGCCGCGGCAGCAGGTGATTCTGCACTTCATCCTGCTGGCGCTCTCGCTCGCGCTGCTGCCCATCACGCCCTCGGCGAGCTGGAAGGATCAGATCGCCGGTGATCCGAACTGGCGGATTCTACTCCTGCTGACGGTCACGATCGGGCTGCCTTATTTCGTGCTCTCTTCGACGGGACCGCTGATGCAGCAGTGGTTCAGTCAGACGAATCCCGGCGTCTCGCCCTACCGGCTCTATGCGCTTTCCAACGTCGGCTCGCTGCTCGCGCTGCTCAGCTACCCGATTTATTTCGAGGTGAAATTCTCGCGGCAGGTGCAGTCCCAGATGTGGTCGGCGGGCCTCGTGGCCTTTGTGCTGTTCTGCGGCTACTGCGCCTATCGGGTTTGGAAAAACGCCGGCGTGACTTCGGCCTCGGCTGCGCCCGAAACCGATTCGGCGGCGGCTTCCGCGGCTCCGATTCCCGCCACCGACAAATTGCTCTGGGTCGCGCTGCCGATGATCGCGTCGATCCTGCTGCTCGCGACGACGAACAAGCTCTCGCAGGAGGTGGCAGTGATCCCGTTTCTCTGGGTGCTGCCACTGAGCCTCTATCTCCTCACGTTCATCATCTGCTTCGACCACGCGCGCTGGTATCACCGCGGCGGGTTTGTTTCACTGGTCGTCGTGGGCGTCGCTGCCGTGTGCACCTTGATTCCCGCGGGCACGGACGCCCCGATGCGCCTCCAGATCATCGGCTACACGGCCACGTTGTTCTTCGCCTGCATGGTGTGCCACGGCGAACTCTACCGGTTAAAGCCGTCGCCGCGGCAGCTCACCTCTTATTTCCTGATGATCTCGGCGGGCGGCGCGCTCGGCGGCTTTTTTGTCGCGATCGCGGCGCCGGCGATCTTCAGCGACTATCGGGAGCTGCAAATCGGTTACTGGCTCTTGTCCTACGGGCTCGGCGTGCTGTGCTTCCGCCATCGCAGCCGCGAGCTGGCGTTGGCGGCGGGCCTCGGTGCGGTTGCGATCACCGTCGCACTGCCGAGCCTGCGCTCGCTCTTTAGCGACAGCCCTGGCATCGGCAGCGAGTTCGCGGCGTTCTTCAAGGAGCGCGCGTGGTATATTGTGGGCGGAGCGGTGGCGTTTGCCCTCGGAGTTTTCGATCTTCGCCGGCGGGTGCTCGCGGACCAGTGGCAGCCGCGGATGGGTGGATTCGTGATGGCGCTCTGCGTGTTGCTCGGCGTGGTGTTCGTGCTGCAATGGGATGAGCGCAGCACAGTGAAGACCCTCACCGCCTCGCGGAATTTCTACGGCACGCTCAAGGTGCTCGACTACTATCCAAACGATCCCGAGGACAACTACCACCTGCTGCTCCACGGTGCGACGACGCATGGGATCCAGTTTACCAAGCCGGAGAAATCCGTGATGCCGACGACCTATTACACCGACAACAGCGGCGTCGGCCGCGCGATGGTGGCGTTGCCGGAGACGCCGCGCCGCATCGGCCTCGTCGGCCTCGGCACGGGCTCCCTCGCCGTTTATGCGCGCGCCGGTGATTCGCTGCGCATCTATGAAATCAATCCCGCCGTGGAGAAACTCGCGCGCTCGCAGTTCAAGTATCTCGAATACTGCCAGGGCAAGGTCGACGTCGTAATGGGCGACGCGCGCCTGATGATGGAGCGCGAGTTGGAGGCGAAGAACTCGCAGCAATTCGATCTGCTCGCGCTCGATGCGTTCAGCAGCGACGCGATTCCAGTGCACTTGCTGACGAAGGAGGCGTTCGAGATTTACTGGCAGCACCTCAAGCCCGACGGCGTGCTGGCCGTGCATATTTCCAATCGCTACCTCAACCTGCGCCCCGTGGTGGAAAAGCTCGCGGCCCACTTCGGCCTCGAAGCGGTCAGCATCTCCGACGACAACGAACCCGAATGGTGGATCTACGCCACGACGTGGGTGCTCGTGACGAAGAACAAAGCCTTCCTGCAAACGGAGAAGATCCGTGAGGCCGCCGAGGCGCCGGAAACCGAAGGCAAGAACGCGCCGATGTGGACGGACGACTTCGCGAGCCTGTATTCGATTTTGAAGTAGTGAGTTCGCTGGCGTTGTAGGGCGGGGTCGCCGAACCCCGCCTTCTTGGGCACTTCGGTCCGTTGGCAAAGCCGGCGGGGTTCGGCG
>JANNEY010000562.1:0-4568 GCA_031379235.1 Opitutaceae bacterium
AGACGCCGTGGGACACACTCGTCCGCCAGATGGTCGCCGGACTCGGCACCGGACTCCTTACTGGCGTCGGCGTCGTCGGCCTGCTGCCCATCCTCGAATCGCTCTTCAAGCGCACGACGGACATCACGCTGCTCGAGCTCACCGACTACAATCACCCGCTCCTCCGCCGCATGCAGCTCGAGGCGCCCGGCACCTATCATCACTCGCTCGTCGTCGCGCAGCTCTCGGAAAACGCCGCCAACGCCATCGGCGCCAATCCGCTCGTCGCCCGCGTCTGCGCCCTTTTCCACGACGTCGGCAAGACCGCGCACCCACAGTATTTCGGCGAGAACCACCGCGACGGCAACGATCCGCACGCCACCTTGCCGCCCGCGGAATCCGCGCGCCTCATCAAGCAGCACGTGCCCGATGGCGTGGAGCTCGCCCACCGCCACCGCCTGCCGCGCGCCGTGATCGAGGTCATCCAGCAGCATCACGGCACGACCCTCGTGCGTTATTTTTATCACCGCGCCGTCGAAGCCACGCGTGCACCGTTCGCCCGCGCCACCGTGAAAAAAGAAAATGGCGAAACGGCGAAACTCCTCCCTCCCGCCTCCCACCTCCCGCCTCCCGCCTCCGTCAACGAAGCCGCTTTCCGTTACGACGGCCCCGTCCCGCAGTCGAGGGAGAGCGCCATCATCTCGCTCGCCGATGGCGTCGAGGCCACCACGCGCTCGCTGCGCCAGGTCCGCGCGGAGGACTTGCAGGAAACGATCAACCGCGTCGTGGCTGAACGCGTGGCCGACGGCCAGCTCGACGCCGCGCCGCTCACCCTCGCCGAAATCACCCGGATCAAAAACAGTTTCCAGTTCACGCTGCTCAATATGCTCCACTCGCGGGTCGCCTACCCCGTCGGTGTCGAGTCCACCGCCGAAGCCGGAAGCCGGAAATCAGATGTCAGCTAAGGCCAGCGCGCACGTCGCTTGTCATTGCGAGGAGCGGAGCAACGAAGCAATCCAGCTGGATTGCCACGGCGCGCTTCGCGCACCTCGCAATGACAAAAAAAAGAACGCACCGCGCCGCGTCGCCATCGCAAATCACCACCCGCGCCTGCGGCTCGATCGCCGCGAAATCACCCGCGCGATCCACGTCCTCGACGCCGAATTTTCGAAACCAAAAACCGGGAACGGTAAATCGAAAACTCCCGCTGCCCCGCCCGGCGAACTCTCGCTCGTCTTCCTCCCCGACGCCGCCCTCGCCCAGCTCCACGCCGATTTTCTCGCCGACCCGACCCCCACCGACGTAATCACCTTCGAGGGCGATGCCACGCTCGGCACTGCTGGGGAAATCTGCGTCTCCGCCGACGCCGCGCTGCGGCAGATTGCCGGATTCGCAGTTTCAGTTTCAGCCGGAAAAAATTCCCGACAACCTAAAGGCGGAACTACGAACCCAAGCCTCCAACGCACATCGCGTCTTCGTGCTCTCAGCTCTCTACTCTCAGCTCTCAACTCTTCTTCGGCCTTCTCCGCCGAACTCACCCTTTACGTCGTGCACGGCTGGCTCCACCTCGCCGGCTTCGACGATCTCGGGCCGAAAAAAAAACGCGCCATGCGCCGCGCCGAAGCGCGCGCCCTGCGCCTGCTCGCGCGCGCCGGCGCCGTGCCGCAATTCACGCTGCGCGGCTCGCCTCCGTTGTAGGGAGGGATCTCCGAACCCCGCCGTAGGGGGAATCGGTTCCGCTCCAAAACCGGCGGGGTTCGGCGACCCCGCCCTACATCAAACCGCTGCCGGTTTTCCGGCACAGTGTTTGCACGTGCGAGTCGCACGTCCAACGTTACAAACCACTCCATGCAGATTATCCGCCGCCTCTTCGCCGCACTTCCGCTCCTAAGCACCTTGGCCTTCGCCCAAGGCACCCTCCCCGCCGCCGTGGAAACGACCCGCGGCGAAACCTCGCTCACGCTCGACATCGGCTTCGGCATTCGCGCCGTGCCAGCGTCGCGCGTCACCGTGCCCGTCGGGGAAACCCTGCGCCTCACCGGCCCGGCTTCGGGCGGACGGCCCGTGCAGTGGTTGAAAAACGGGCGGGCGATTGCGGGGGCCACGACCAACCCACTCGTGCTTTCGTTCGTCACCTCCGCCGATGCCGGCACCTACGGCATGACCATCGTCGACCCGCTTGCACTCGCCGTGCCGTCGCAAACGCTGGTTCTCGGCGTCGGCCCGACGGATCGGCTCTTGAATCTCTCCACGCGGGCCGTCATCGGCGCCGCCGCGGATCAGGGGCTCGTCTCCGGTTTCGTCGTGGCCGCGAACAGCTCCGGCAAGAAACTCATTTTGCGCGCGGTCGGCCCTGCGCTTGCCCTTTTCGGCGTCACGAATCCCCTGCGTGTGCCCGTGCTCCGCGTCTTTGACGGCAACGGCAAACTCTACGAGGCCGGCTTCGTTTATCCCGCCGTCGTCGGTGGACTAACCTATGAACGTGATCTCGCCGATTCGATGGCGAGCACCGGCGCGTTTCCCCTTCCGGCTGGCTCGCGTGACATGGTGGTGATGATGCCGTTTGTCAGTGGTAGCTACACGGCGCACGTCACGAGCGGCGACGGCACCGGCGGCACGGTCCTACTGGAAATCTACGAGGTGCCGTGAGGGAGCGCGAGGCCAGGGCAGCAGCGTGAGCGCAGCGGAGCCGCTGCTGGCGCCCAGCGGGAATAGAAAGTCGCTCCGCCACGATCGCGGCTAGCGCGGTGCGCCCAGTGCCGGCGCGCCACGAAAAACACTTTGCATCCCGCGCCGCGCGTGCGAAGCCTGCACCCTGCTTGCCTATGTCCGACGTCCCGCCCGCCAACTCCCGCTTCGTCACGCTCCGCAACGCCTTTTTTTCCGGCGCGCTGCTGCTCGCCCCGCTGCTCGTCACGATCTGGGCGTTCCTCAAAATCATCGAGCTCCTCGGCGGCACGTTCCGCCCAGTCTTCGATGCCTACCTGCCGAAATCGCTCCAGGGCTACGGCCTGCTCTGGGATCTGCTGGCGACGATTTTCGTCGTGCTGCTGGTCACGCTGCTCGGCTTGGTGTCCCACTACCTTTTTGGCAAAATCCTGGTCCGCGCCGTCGAGCGCTTCGTGCAAAATATCCCCGGGGCCGGCGCGGTCTACAACTCCGTCAAACAGATCGTCACCACCTTCGGGTCCGAGCGCCGTAACCTCTTCAACAAGGTCGTGCTCGTAGAATTCCCGCGCAAGGGTGCGTGGACGCTCGGCTTCCTCACCAATAAACAACAGGGCGAGGCGCAAACGCTCGTCGGGGCCGAAACCTGGACGGTCTTCGTGCCGACGACCCCAAACCCAACGAGCGGTTTCTTACTCATGCTCCCGCGCCATGAAATCGTGGAGCTGGAGATGTCCGTCGGCGATGGCATGAAGATGATCATCTCCGGCGGCGCGGTGATGCCACCGTGGAAAGAGGTGAGAGGCGGAAGGTCGGACGTCGGAGACGTGAAGTCGGAGTGACCCGTGGTGCGCGCCCGCCAATCCGTCCTCCCCTCTCCCACCTCCGCTCTCCCACCTCCGCGTCCGAGCCATGCCCGCGCAGTCGCTGCCAACCGAGGCGCTCGTCCTGCTCCGCCGCCCGCCCGCGGAAAATTTTCAGAGCTACACGGTGTTCTCCACCGAGCATGGCGCGCTCACGGTGCTGCAGCGCCTCGCCCGCAAAGCCGCCTCCACCTCCATCGCGCTTGATCTCTTTGACGAGGTTGCGCTCCTGCTCGAATCGTCGAACCAAGGCCGCACCTGGTTCGTGAAGGAGGCGACTTTAATCACGCGCCATCCCAACCTCGGCCGCAGCTACGAAACGCTGCGCCACGTCTCGGCCCTCAGTGCGTTGATTGCGCGCAACCCCGTGCATGAGGAAAGCCGTGGCGCCGTCGCGGCGTTGCTGCGGCTCGCGTTCGCGGCATTCGCGGCGAGCGCTCGCCCCGACATCGTGTTTTTCAAAAGCCTCTACCGCTTCGCTCGGGACGAGGGTTATCCGCTCAAGCAGCACTGGTTCCCGACGCTGCCGGTCGCCGATCGCGAGACCGTCGTGGCGTTGCTCAACCGTCCGCTCGGCGAGCAGACGATCGAGGCTGCAGCGGTGACGCGTCTGCAACGCCGGCTCGAAGACTACCTGCGCGGGCACACGGACATCCTCCTGGATTGATGCGATGCATTTCGATCTCGATGCCCGCACGGCCGCGCTGAGCGTCGGCGAATTCTCGGATTTCTCGCTCGGACCGCGCGACGCGTCGGGCGGCGGCGCCGCCGGAGTCTGGCGCGCCCAACTCGGCACGCACTGGCACAACGAACTCCGCACCCAAGCCACCGTCGAGCACGGTGCCGCTGCCGAATTCGAAATCGCGATTACGGGTCAGATTGTGCATCGCGGCTGGACGCTCACACTCACCGGCCGCATCGATCAGGTGATCCGCGCCACGGGGCGCGCAACGTTGCGCGAAATCAAAACCGTCACGCGCCCGCTCCCGGCGGACGAGACCGAACTGCGCACCGACTACCCGGAATATTTCATCCAGATCGCCACCTACGCCGCGCTCT
>JANNEY010000608.1:0-19281 GCA_031379235.1 Opitutaceae bacterium
TCGAGTTCGTCGGCGCCTACGAGGACGGCTGGCTCTCGCCCGCGAGTGAATTCACGCTTGGCGGCGGCGGTCCCGCCGCGTGGGTGCGACTGCGTGGCTTCGTGCCCGAGCTGCCCGGCGCGCCGCTCGGCGGAGGCACGCTCAAGGTCGCGCTCCCTACCGGTGACGTCGAACTTCCCGCCACCATCGGCTCCTTCGATTGGCTGCTCCCGGTCGGCTCCGCCGATCAACTCGCGCGGCTGCGCTTGGATTTTTCGTCCACCACACCGCTGCCCAACCATGACGACCGTCCCGTCGGTGGAAAACTGGAGTGGCTCGAAGTGTTTCCGTCGCTGCCCACCTACACGTTTGAGTTTGGCAAACCCACCTCCGCGCGCCTCGCGTGCCAAGGCATCGATCAGGACGGCTGGTTCGCGCGCGAGGCCACCGTGCAGCTCCCGCCCTTCGCGACTGCCCACGAAATCGTGCTCACGTTGGAATATCCCGGCTGGAGTGAAGCGAAGGAAATGATTCTCCGCGCCCACTGGCCCGGCCTCGCTGCTCCCGCGCAAATCACCCTCGTGCCCGGCGGTCCGCTCACGCTGCGCGCCCGCTTCGGCCCATCGGCCACGCCCCGCACGCTGCGGCTGGAATCCGCGGGCGACTTCCCGCTCGCCGCGCCCGATCCGCGCCGCCGCGCCGGCCGGCTCGTGCAAATGGAATTGGTGCCTGCCCCCACGCCGTGAGCGCCTCGGCTTCTCCGGCGCCGCGCGCTGCCCTCCTCCTCAAGATCGACACGCTCGGCGATCTCGTGGTCTTCGCGCCCGTGTTGCGCGTCCTACGTGCCGCGTGGCCGCAGACCCGCCTCGCCGTGGTCATCCGCCACGCCTACCTCGATCTCGCGCCGCTGCTCGCAGAAAACATCGAGTGGTTGCCGACCACGCTCGATCCGTTTGCCCAGGGCCCTGAGACCAATCCCGCTGAGGTGAACCGGCTCCGCGCCGCCGTCACCGCGCTCGCGCCCGATATCGTCGCCGCGGCGACGTCGCGCCGCAACTGGCTCGAAGCCGCCATCGCATCCGCTGCGCCGGCTGCGCGCCGCGTCGCCCTCGGCGCCTCGACCAACGACGAACATTTCGCCACGCGCCTCCGCGTCGCCCTCGGCCTCAACGCCGCCAACATCTTCCCGGAAACCGTCGCGCCGCCCGCCAACGAACCCGACTGGCTCGCCAACTTCGCACTCGCCGATGCGCTGCTCGGCCGCGCCGTCGCGCGCGCCGCGCCCACGCTCACGGCACCGGCCGCCGGCGCGGAAAAAGTCCTCTCCACCCTCGGCCTCACCCGCGGCCGCTACGTCGTCTGCGCCGCGGCCGGCTTCGCCAACGTCAAACTCAAGACCTGGCCCGCTGCGCGCTTCGCCGCGACGATCGATCATCTCCGCGAAAAGCACGCGCTCCCTACTCTCCTCATCGGCCACGAATCCGAACACGCCCACCTCGAATCCGTCCTCGCCGCCTCCCACCTCCCGCCTCCCGCCTCCCATCTCTGGCTCGGCCGCGACGGCGAGCTCCCGCTCCTCGCTGAACTCATCGCCGGCGCCGCGCTTTTCCTCGGCAACGACACCGGCGCGATGCACCTCGCCGCCGCCCTCAATGTGCCCGTCGTCGCCATCTTCGGCGGCGGCACCTGGCCGCGCTTCGTGCCCGCCGCGCGCCGCGGCGTCGCGGTCGTGCAGCCGCTCCCGTGCTTCGGCTGCGGCTGGGATTGCGCGTTTGGCGACGCCCCGTGCCTCAGAGAAATCTCCGCCGCCGACGCCAGCGCCGCCGTCGACCACGCGCTCGCCAGCGACAGCTTCGATGTGATGGAGGTGAAACGTCTCTCCGCCGAGACGCAGGCGATGATGGCCAAGACCGCTGCGCGCCATCGCGAATCCAACGCCGGCCACCTCGCGCGCCAGCACAAGCTCGAGGAACTCACCGCCCTCGACCGCGAGAAGGACGCCGAGATCATTTCGCTCAAGGCCGTGTGCGACGAACGCGAGAAAACCATTTTCATCCTCGACGGCCACGTGCGGAATTTTCAGGCCGAGAACGCCGCGCTCAAGGCCGAGCGCACCGTGCATGAACGGACGCTAGCGGGATTTCCCACCGACGCCGCCAAAGCTGCCAAGACCATCGCCGACCTCGTCGTTCACAACCGGAACATTGAGTCGCTCATCAAGCACCGCGAAAACGAAATCGCCGAGCTGAAAAACTCCGCCGCCAACCGCGCCGCCGGCCTCCACGATCTCGAAAACGCCAAGCACTACGGCCGCCTCCTCGCCGAGCACGAACTCGCGCTTCAGTTTCACCGCGAGAGCCTCGCCGCCCGCGACGCCACGATCGCGCAGCTCGGCGCCGCCGAGGCCGGCCCGCTGCGCAAACTCTGGCTCGCCGCCCGCTCGTTCTGGTCCGCGAACATCGCCGAGCCTTTCGACGCGTGGCTGTTCCGCGCCGTCGTGGAAAATTACTGGATGCAGATCGGCGTGCTCCGCCACTACGCCCCGCGCGTGCTGAAGTGGGACGAGAAGCTCGGCGTAGGGGCGTCGCTTGACGACGCCCGCAGGCGCGGACAAGCCGCGCCCCTACAAATCGCGCTCGTCACGCCCAGCTACGGTCAGGAAAAATTCATCGAACGCACGCTGCGCAGCGTCCTCGATCAAAATTACCCGCGGCTCGCCTACGTCGTGCAGGACGGCGGCTCCAAGGATGGCAGCGCCGCCATCATCGCGCGTCACGCCGCATCACTCCGCCACTGGGAGTCCGTCCCTGACAAGGGCCAGGCCGACGCCATCCGCCGCGGCTTCGCGCACCTCGAGGCCACACTCACGCCCGACACCATCATGGCGTGGCTCAATTCCGACGACCTCCTCGCGCCCGGCGCGCTGCGCTTCGTCGCCGAATATTTCGCCGCCCATCCCGAGGTCGATGTGCTCTACGGCCACCGCATCATCATCGACGACGACGACCGCGACGTCGGCCGCTGGATCATGCCGCGGCACCATCCCAAAACCCTCGAGTGGATCGACTACGTGCCGCAAGAGACGCTCTTCTGGCGCAGGCGCGCCTGGGATCGCGCCGGCGGCATCGACCCGACGTTCCAGTTCGCCCTCGACTGGGATTTGCTCGCGCGCTTCCACCAAGCCGGCTGCCGCATGGTGCGCGTCCCGTATTTCCTCGGCGCCTTTCGCGTCCACGCGGAGCAAAAGACGTCGCAGGCCATCCACACCACCGGCGCCGAGGAGATGCGCCGCATTCGCACCCGCTTCCACGGCGAACGCCAGAACGACGACATCACCATCCACCGCCACGCCCGCCACGCCCGCTTCTGGGGCGCGATCACCGCGCGCCTGCACGAAGTGGGGATTCGGTGGTGAATTTTTGAACAGGAAGGCCGGAAAGTTCGGGAAGAACAAATTATCGGCACTTCTCGTTCTTCCCGGCCTTCCTGTTCAAAAATTAGTGCTGATTAGTGTGCATTAGTGGTTACTTCAAATTCTGCCCAATGCTCCTCAGCATCGTCGTCCCGGTTTACAAGGAAGAGAAAAACATCCCCGAGTTTCTCCGGCGGATGCGGCCGATCCTGGCCGCGATCACGGAGGACTACGAAATCATCTTCTCCCTCGATCCGTCGCCGGACCGCACGGAGGACGTGATCCTCGAACACCGCGCGACCGATGCGCGGATCAAGCTCCTGAAATTCTCCCGGCGCTTCGGCCAGCCGATGGCGACGCTCGCGGGGCTGGAGTATTCCTCGGGCGACGCCGTCGTCGCGATGGATGTCGACCTGCAGGATCCGCCGGAGCTGCTGCACGAGATGATCGCGAAGTGGCGCGAGGGCTACGATGTCGTGCTCCCGCAGCGCCGCCACCGCACGGGCGAGCCTTTCATCAAGAAATTTATCGCCGCCACCGGCTACAAGGTGATCAACAAAATCGCCGACGTGAAGATCCCGCCGAACACCGGCGACTTCCGGCTGATGACGCGGCGCGTCGTGGCCGAGGTCGTGCGGCTCAAGGAGAGCCACGGTTTCCTGCGCGGCATGGTCGCGGTCGTGGGTTTCCGCCAGGCGATCATCCCGTTTGACCGGCCGGCGCGGTTTGCCGGCGAGACGAACTACAACCGCTTCCTCGGCTCGCTGCGCATCGGGTTCAACGGCATCTTCTGCTTCTCCACCTACGCGCTCTCGCTCAGCACGCTGCTCGGCTTCGTCGTCTCCGGGTTCTCGTTTCTGCTGATGGCGATCTACCTCTTCTACAAACTCACGGGCCGTGAAATCTCCTGGGGCAATCCCACGCAGGTCATCCTCATCTCCTTCCTCGGCGGCGTGCAGCTGATCAGCATCGGAATCTTGGGCGAGTATATCGGCCGCATTTACGAGGAAGTCCGCGCGCGCCCGAAGTTCATTGTGGATCGGGCCGAAGGTTTTAAGCGGTGAAAGTGGCGGCCGCCGGATTCGGCGGTGCGACTCAAGCACCCGCGCCCGCATGACTCCCGCTCGCTCCCCGTTGCGCTGGCTGGTCGCAATGATCGTGTTCATCGCGGTGTCGGCGCTCGCGCTGTGGCGCTACGCGCCCCCGTTGCCCGCCGCGCTGACGCTCGATCTCGAACTCGGAAATCCCGGCGTAGGGAAATCCGAGCCGCTCGTGACGTCTGGCCGCACTCAAGCGGGTGATTTCCTTTTTGTCCGTCATCTGGACGAACGCACCATCGTGTTCGGCTATGAAACGTGGGGTTCGGCCGCGCTCCTTTCCGCGCCGGTGGCACTGCCCCTCGATCGAAAGCTGCGACTGGAAATCGCGCTGCCCGCCTTCACCCAAGTCCGCGGCGCGCTCACGCCCCCGACGGATCGCCTGCGGCTCACGGTCGCCGGCGCGAAGGTTTTCGACCTCGTCGTGCCGTTTCGCTGGCGGCTCGCCGGGGAGATTCGATTCGCGGAAAACACCATCGGCGGCACGACGGCCGATGCCGCGCTCACGGGCCGCCTGCGGCTGCCCGACGGACGTGAACTGCGGGGCACGCCCACGGCGCTCCTCGGCCCGCGTGCGCGCCTCGTCGCGTGGCTGACGGTGACACGCTGGCCCGCGGTCGTCGCCCTGTTGCTCGGCGTCGGGACATTCGCGGTCTGGCCGCGGCTGTGCGCCTACGACTGGTCGCGTTCGCTCACCACCGCCGCTGGGGTTATCACGCGCCACCGCTGGTTCATCGCCACGGCGGCCGTCTGCCTTGGCCCGTTTGCGTGGCTCGTGACCTACGGGACTCTGAAGTTCGTCGCGCCGGAAACATTCAACTCCTTCTACGATTTTCAGGCGGTGAGCCTGTTGCAGGGCCGGCTCGACGTGCCCGAGGAGTCGCTGAGCGGCGAGGCGTTCGTCTTCGGTGGAAAAATCTACGGCTACTTCGGGCTCACGCCGGCGCTGCTGCGCCTGCCACTCGTGATTTTCGAAGCGCCCTTCGCCGCCCTCGGCCGCGGCTTCATGCTGCTCTACTTCGCGGGGGCGCTCGTCGCGAGCTACCTGATTTTGCGGGCGGCGTTTCAACTCGCCGGCCGCAGCGAGAGTTCGCCCCCGGCGTGGGCGACCGTGGGCTTCACCGCGAGCGTCGGGCTCGGCAGCACGTTGTTTTACCTCGGTAGCACCGGCAACGTCTACCACGAGGCCATCTTGTGCGGCGCGATGTTCACGCTCTGGACCGGCTGGTGCGCCCTGCGGCATTTCGCCGCACCGGAGCGCCGTTGGTGGATCGGGGCGCTCGTCTGCGGCACGCTCGCCGTGCACGCGCGGCCGCCCGTGGGATTTTTCGCTCTCACGCTCGTCGGCACTCTGGCGCTCGCCGCCGCGCGGCGCGACCGGCGCCAAGGCGCGGGCTGGCGGCGGCCGGCGCTCATCGCCGTGCTCGCCGGGGCGGGCGTGTTTTCCTTCAACGCCGTCAGCTACGCCAAATTCCAAACGTTCGAAGGCTGCCCGCTGCGCTACAACGTCCAGTATGACGCCGCCCGCCTCGCGCGCATCGACGGGAAACAATTTCACTTGGCCAATCTGCCCATCGCCATCGACAGCTACCTCGTGCAGCAAAACTACCACTTCGAGCCGACCTTCCCCTATTTTTTCCTCGGCTCCACGGTCTCCCGCCGCGAGTGGCTCAAAACTAAAATCGACTATCACGATCCCACGCTCGGTTTCCCGTATGCGATGCCGGCGCTCTTCGCGCTCGCAACCCTCGGCGGCCTCGGCGCGTGGTTTTCGCTCCCTGCGCTTCGCTGGCCGCTCGCCGCCACGTGGGCCGCGGGCGTGCCGATGTCGCTCGCGATGTTCGCCGCCATCGCCATCACGCACCGCTACACGGCGGATTTCTGCCCGCTGCTCATGCTGGCGGCGGCGTTCGGACTGGCCGCCGTCGAAAATTTCGGCACGCCGATGCGCCCGATCGTGCGCACAGCGCTCGGGCTGACGACGCTGGCCTCCGTGCTCATCACCGCCGCCATCACGCTCCACCATCAAGGCCAGGACGCGTGGGGTGTGCCGGCCGAAGTGCGGAGCCGTTACCAAGGCATTCGCCACGCCGTCGATTCCGCCCTTGGCTCTGCCCGCCCATGACGTCCGACCGCCAATCGCGCGTGCTCATCTTCATCGTCGCCTACCACGCGGAGGCGACGATCTTGGAAGTGCTGCGGCGCATCCCCGCCCTGCCCGGCTATTCCGCGGAGGTGTTGATCATCGACGATGGCTCCACGGACGGAACCTTTGCGCTCGCCGACCGGCTGCGGCTCGCCGGCACCTACCGCCATCCGCTCGTCGTCCTCGCGAATCCCGTGAACCAGGGCTACGGCGGCAACCAGAAGCTCGGTTACCACTACGCGATTGAGCACGGTTTCGATTTCGTGGTGCTCGTCCACGGCGACGGCCAATACGCCCCCGAGATGCTGCCCGACATGATTGCGCCGCTCGCGCGGGACGAGGCCGACGTGGTCTTCGGCTCGCGGATGCTCGTGCGGAAAAACGCACTGCGCGGCGGCATGCCGTTCTACAAGTTCATCGGCAACCAGGTTCTCACGTGGTATCAAAACCGCATCCTGAAATCGCATCTGAGCGAATTTCACAGCGGCTACAAAGCGTGCTCCGTCGCGCTGCTCCGTCGCCTGCCCTTCGAACTCAACTCGAACGTCTTTCACTTCGACACCGAGATCATCATCCAGTTTTTGCGCGCCCGCGCCCGCATCCTCGAAATCCCGATTCCCACGCACTACGGCGACGAAATCTCCCGCGTGAACGGCCTGCGCTACGCGAAGGACGTGGTCAACGCCTCCACTGTCGCCCGCCTCCAGAACTACGGGCTCGTTTACCGGCGGAACTTCGACATCGCGGCCCCCGACAACCAGCAATATCTCGCAAAGCTCAGTTTCAGGAGCACGCACTCCGCCGCCATCGACGAAGTCCCGAATGGCGCGACTGTCCTCGATATCGGCTGCGGTCCCGGCCACCTCTGCCCCGCCCTCCACGCCCGCCAATGCCGCATCATCGGCGTGGATCAATTCCGGCCCGGCTCGGACTCCGCGTTCGACGAATTTCACGTCGCCGATCTGAACGAGAATCCGTTTCCGCGATCGCTCGACGACGTGCAGGTCGTGCTCGTGCTCGACATCATTGAGCACCTCATCTCGCCGGAAAAATTCTGCGTCGAGTTGCGCCAGCGCGCCCAGTCGAACCTCGACGTGAAGATCGTGCTCTCCACGGGCAACGTCGCGTTTTTTGTCACGCGCCTGATGCTGTGCTTCGGTCAGTTCAACTACAACACCCGCGGCATCCTCGACCTCACGCACACGCGGCTATTCACGTTTTCCTCGCTGCGCCGCCTGCTGAAGGAGACCGGCTTCGTGATCGAAAAGGAAATCGGCATCCCGGCCCCCGCGCCCCTCGTCGTGAAAAGCCCGTTCTGGCAAAAGGTGCTGATGAAAGCCCAGGGCGGGCTGATCTGGATTTCGCGCGGACTCTTCGCCTACCAGATGCTGCTGGTCGTGCGCCCGCTCCCCACCCTGCCCACGCTGCTCGCCAACACCCACCGCCACTCCGAAAAAAAATCCTCGGCGATGCCGTGGCCGGCCGGGAAATCGTGACGATGACCGCTTCGCCCGCCGCATCCGAACGCCGCGCGGCCTCGTGGCGGCCGCGGTGGGGCGGGCTGATCGCCGGCCTCGTCACGCTGGCCTTGCTTTCGGCTTTTTGCGCGCGGCACAGCTATCCGCCGTTGCCGGCGGCCCTGAGCCTCGACGTGACCTTTCCGCGCGGCGAAACCGGCAGGACCGAGCCGATCCTCTGCACCGGCATGTGGGGCGAAGGCGACCTGCTCGTCATCCGCTATCTCGACGCGACCTCCGCGGAGCTGCGCTACGATCACTGGGGCCACGGCGGCCCGGCTTCACCGCCATTCGCCTTGGCCGCGGGCCAGGTCCGGACGCTGCGGGTCCAGATGCCCTCATTCGTCACTTTCAGCAAACCCCCGCCAGATTCGCGCGCCGCGCTGCAGGTGACGTTGGACGGACTCGAACTGCTGCGGGCCGACGTGCCGTATCACGGACGGCAGGCCAAACAGATTTTCTTCGGCACAAATTCCATCGGCGGATCAGCGGAGGCGGCCTTTCGCGGCACCCTGCGCCGACCGGACGGGAACCTGGTCCGCGGCGGACCGGAATCATATTTCACGGCGACCGAGAAACTCTCCACGTGGCTGCGGTCCCAACCGTGGTCCTTCGCCGGCGCGGTCCTGGCAAGCCTCGGCGTGGGTTGCGCGGCCGCGTGGCTCGTGCGCTGGCGGCTCGCCCATCCGCGCGCCATGTCCTCGCCCCGGTTGTCGTCCGCGTCGATTCCAGTGCCCGCCATGACTTCGGCCGACGCACGGCAGCGGACCCAGGCGCACCGGTGGTTCGTCGCCTTCACGCTCGCCGCCACCGTTGCTTACGTGTGGCTGGTTACACTCGGGAGCTTCGATTTCATCTATCCGGAAAATTTCGGCTCGTTCTACGACTATCAGGCGCGAAGCTTTTTGCAGGGCCGGCTCGATGTGCCGGAAGCTGCGATTCTCGGCGAGGCTTTTGAGTTCCAGGGCAAACTCTACGGCTACTTCGGCCCCACGCCCGCGCTGCTGCGGTTGCCCTGCGTTTTTTTTGACGTGGGTTTCGCCCGCCTCAGTCGCGTCTTCATGCTGCTCTACTTCGTGGCGAGCCTGGTCGCGGCCTACCTGCTGCTCCGTGACGCCATCAAGCTCACGCGCCACGGCACGCTCGCCAGTCCGGCCGAACCGGCGCCGTTCGCCATCGCGATCCTCGTCGCGAGCGTCGGTCTCGGCAGCACGCTTTTTTTCCTCGGGAGCCGCGGCCTGATTTTTCACGAGGCGATTCTCGCGGGCATCGCGTTCGCCCTGTGGTCCGCGTGGTGTGCGCTGCGCCATCTGCACACGCCGGCCCGGCGCTGGTGGATCGGCGCCCTCGTCGGCGGGGTCCTGTCGCTCCACTGCCGGCCGCCCACCGGGCTGTTTGCGCTCACCCTGCTCGGTTGTGTGGTGGTGGCCGTCGCGTGGCGCGACTGGCGTGATCAACCGCAATCCGGGCAACGGAAGAAAATCCTGCCGCCCCATCTTTGGCGGCATCTGGGCGTCGGACTGCTCTGCGTCGTCGGCCAGCTCTCGCTCAACGGCCTCGCCTACCTGAAATTCGCCACCTTCGATCCCGCACCGCTGCGGCTCAGCCGGCCCTATGCGGATCCCGCGCGCCTCGCCTACATCGACGGCAAGAGTTTTCACCTCGTGAACCTCCCGCACAATTTCGACGCCTACGTGCTGCGCCCCAATTTTCGCGTCGAGTCCCGTTTCCCTTGGATCTACCTGGGTTCAAACACGCCCCGGCGCGATTTCCCCGAAGCGAAAATTGATCTCCCCGACCACACCCTCGCGCTCCCGTATGCGATGCCAAGCCTGTTTGCGCTCGCCACGCTCGGCTCCCTCCTCGCGGCCATCGCGCGGCCGGCCGCCCGCGCCAGTCTCGCCGTGCTGTGGGCCGCGGTGCTGCCGATGACGCTCGCCTTGCTCGCCGCCATCGCGACCGCGCAGCGTTACACCGGCGATTTCTGTCCATTCCTGATTTGCGCCGCGGTGTTCGGTCTCGCCGCGACCGAGGAATTGGCCGGCCGCGCGCGCCGGATCGCGCGGGGCCTCGTTGCGCTTCTCACCCTCGCGGGGATGGGCGTCACCGGCGCCATCACCCTCCAGTATCAGGGTGACTACCTCTGGGGCGTGCCCGAGGAGACACGCGTGCGCTATCAGAATCTGCGGAACCACGTGGACGCGTTCTTCGGCCGGCCGCTCCCGCCGCCCGCGCCACCCCGCCCGCCGCGCACCGACAGCGATCGTTAACCCGCATCCGCGCACTTGCGCCCGGCCTTCCCTCCTCCATTCCCTTTCTCCTTCCATTGATGCACCACGTCTTCGTCACCGGCGCCGCCGGTTTCATCGGTTCCAATCTCATCGATCGCCTCCTCGCCGACGGCCTCACGGTCACGGGCTGGGACAATCTCTCCACCGGCCAGATCCGTTTCCTCGACGGCGCGCAGAAGAATCCGAAATTCAAACTCGTCCGTGGCGACAATCTCGACCTGCCCGCGCTCAAGGCGGCGATGAAAGGGGCCGACTTCGTTTTCCACCTCGCCGCCAACGCCGACATCCGCGACGGCTGGAATCACCCGGAGAAGGATCTGCAGCAAAACACCATCGCCACCTTCCATGTCCTTGAGGCGATGCGCGCCAACGGCGTGAAGCGCATCGCGTTTTCCTCGACCGGCTCGGTCTATGGCGAAGCGCTCGTCACGCCCGAAAAGCCCACGCCAGAGCACGACGTTTTCCCGATTCAGACTTCGCTCTACGGTGCCTCCAAGACCGCCGGCGAGGGCCTGCTCGCCGCCTACGCCGAGGGCGCGCAGATCGACGAGGCCTACATCTTCCGATTCGTCTCCATTCTTGGTGAGCGCTACACGCACGGCCACGTCTTCGATTTCTACCAGCAGCTCGTCGCGCACCCCGATCACCTCCGCGTGCTCGGCAACGGCCAGCAGCGCAAAAGCTACCTCTACGTGCAGGACTGCATCGAGGCCATGCTACACGTGACCCGCCGGGCCACCGCGCGCGACGCCAAACATCATACGCAAATCTACAACCTCGGCACGCCCGAGTTTGTGCAGGTCAACGACAGCATCGGCTTCATCTGCGCTGCGCTCGGGATCAAACCCCGCCTCGACTACGCCGGCGGCGACAAGGGCTGGGTCGGCGACAATCCTTTCATCTTCCTCGACACGAAAAAAATTCAGGCCACCGGCTGGAAGGCGAAGCTCACCATCGAACAGGGAATCCTCCGCACGCTCCGCTGGCTCGAGGCGAACCGGTGGGTCTACGAGGCGCGGAAGTGAGGATTGAACCGGAAGGCCGGAAAGAGCGGGAATAGGCATGCCACACTTCGCGTCTTCTAGGGCCGCCGCTTGGCGGCGGGCCGCGCCCCGGCCCTGCAATCTCAGCTTCACAGCGCAACTGACATCTTCATCCCTTCCCGTTCTTCCCGACCTTCCTGTTCCCACGGCTCGATGAACGCGCCCCCATCGAAAGCATCGCCCTTCCCTGCCGCGTGGTTTCTTTTGCTTTTCTGCGCGCTCGAGTTCGTCGCCTTCGATCAGTTTGGTGCGAAGCGCTTCACGGCGATCTACCCGCGCTGGAACGACCAGATCCAATACCTCTCGGAGAGTTACACCGGCTACGAATTCGCGCAGGCGCACGGATGCTTCGCCGGGCTTTGGCAGGCGCTGACCAATCGCTCCGCGCAGGGCACGCTGCACGACGTCTATGCGCTCATCGTGTTCAACGTGGCCGGCCCGTCACGCAGCGCCGCGCTCGCGATCAACATGGTTGCACTCATCGCGTGGCAGGCCGCGCTCTTCGCCGCGGTCTTTCGCGTGCGGCGCTCCGGGCCGCTCGCTTTGGCCGCCGCGCTGCTGCCGCTCGCCCTCGCCGGTCCGTGGCAGAACATCCCCGGCTCCGCCTACGATTTTCGCCTCGACCATCTCGCGATGTGCTCGCTGGGCATCACGGCGGCGGTCGCCTTGCTCACGGACGCCTTTCGCGCCCGACCCGCCTCGCTGGCCTTCGGCCTCGCCGTTTGCGTCACGTTGCTCACGCGGTTTCTCACGGGCACGTATTTCATTTTGATTCTTGCCGGGCTGCTGAGCTGGACGCTGCGCGGCGCAGACCGGAAAGCCCGCACGCGCAATGTGCTCCTCGCCGCCCTCGTCGCCGCCGCGGTCGCCGGACCCGTGCTTTGGCTGAACTTCGACACTGTGCGCGACTACTACTGGATCGGACACTACGTCGGTCCGGAAAGTGCGATTCGCAATTCGCATCTGGGGCTCGGCCGGTCGCTCGCGTTTGTTGGAGGTGAACTGGTGCAACGGCACCTCGGGCTGTTTTTCATCGCGATCTCGCTCGGGGGCGCGGGCGTGCTCGCGCTGCTGCGTTCCGGCGAACGTCAGCCGGTCAGTCGTGCCCCGGCCATCATCGGCGCGCTCTTCCTGTCCGCGCCCGCGCTGGTGCTGACCCTGCATCAGCAGAAATCCGAGGTCGTCATCAGTGCGCTCGTGCCCGGCGTCGTGACGCTGGCCGCCGCGGTGTGGATGTTCGCATCGCGCCACACCACGACCAAAGCGGTCGCCAGATTCGCCACTGGGCTCGCAATCATCACGACCGTTTTTTTCATCCAAAAGCAGATTCCTCCGACCTTCACGCCCGGACAGCTCGACGAGTTTCGCCAGGTCAACACCGTCGCTGATCGCATCTTCACCCGTAGCCAGAAGGCGCACCTGCCCGAGACCCGCGTGGCCGTCGACTACGTGACCGACGCCCTTGATGCCCAGGTCGTGCGCGTGATCTGCTACGAGCGTCAGCGCGTGTGGCTGCCGTTCAACATGACGCTGCCCAACGGGATCGCCGCGCCCACCGAGGAGGAAATTTTCGCGCGCCTCGCGCTCAGTGATTTCGTTTTCCTCACCGAGGAGGCACCGGCCGGCGGCTATCCCTTTGATCAAAAACTCGCCGAGCTGCGGCCCAAAATCCGCGCTTGGTGTGACGCCAATCTCCGCGTGGCGGAACATTTCACCGTCTTCGACCGCCGTATGGTGCTTTACCAACGCCGCGAGATTCCGCTTCCCTGATGGCTCCGCCGCTTGTCACTACGAGGCGCGCAGCGACGCGGCAATCCATCTGACCTCCGCATGAACATTGTCCTCACCGGCTCCAGCACTGGCATCGGCCGCGCCCTCGCCGCGCGGTTGCTCTCACGCGGCCACCGCGTCTGGGGCCTCGCCCGTTCCGATCAGGCCGACTTCGCGAAGCTGCACACGGGAGATTTTCGCGCCGCGCGCTGCGATGTCGCCGACTGGTCGCAAGTGCAGCGCGCCGCCGCCGCGGTCGCCGCCGCGTGGTCGCACGTCGATGGCGTCGTCGCCTGCGCCGGGGTGCAGGGCGAGATCGGCCGCGCCCTCGCCACCGATCCGGCGCGATGGAGCGCCACGGTGCGCGCCAATCTCGATGGCACCTATCACACGTTGCGCGCCTTCGACGCCCTGCTCGCGCGCGCACCCGCCCGCCAAAAAATAATCTGTTTTTCCGGCGGCGGTGCGACGAAACCCCGCGCGAACTTTTCCGCCTACGGTGTCGCCAAGACCGCGATCGTGCGCCTCGTCGAAACCATCGCGGAGGAAGAACACGGTCGCGCGCTTGATATCAACGCCCTCGCCCCTGGCGCGATCGCCACGCGGCTCACCGAGGAGGTGCTCGCCCTGGGCTCGGCCGTCGTCGGCGAAGCCGAATTCGCCGCCGCGCAGAAGCAGAAAAATTCCTCCGACGCCGCCGCCCCGCTCGCAAAGGCCCTCGACTGCGTTGAATGGCTGCTCTCCTCCGCGAGTGACGGCATTTCGGGCCGGCTCATCAGCGCACCATGGGATCCGTGGACCACACTCGGCGCGCACCGCGGCGAACTCTCAGCTTCCGACATCTACACGCTCCGCCGCATCCTGCCCGAGGAGCGCGGGAAAAAATTTTGACGCGCGCCTCGCCGCTGCGATCCGGTAGGGCGAACCGTCCCCGGTGAGCCGTCATGCGCGCCCGGCTCGGCGAGACACCTCGCCCTACCGGCCAAACACCCGATAATTCAGAATCAGAAACACCACAATCGTTGACGGCGGGATCGCCCACAGCGTCGCCCACGTCGGGCTCAGTTTGAAACGATTCCGCAGTAATTTGAATGCGCCGAGGTTGATGAGGTAGCTCAACGCGACCGCGACGAGATATTCGCCGAGCTGCTGGGCGGTGTCACCCCGACCGCTCGGCAAGGCCCAGAATCGATTCGCGAAATAATGCGTCGTGGTGGACACCACCCACGACAGCGAAAACGCCAGCGTCTCGCCGCAACGTGTTTTCAGCGCGCGCAACACCGCGACCTGCACCAGCGCCGTCCCTCCGCCCACGAGGAGAAACCGCAGCAGCCGCAACTGGGTTTCGCGGTCGGTCAGGATTTGGTCGAACATCACGAGGAGCGGACGAAACGAAACCGCCCCCGCGCAACCTCATTCGCGCACGGCGCGCGCCGCCTGCTCTGAGCCGAGTCGCAGGGCCGCCCGCACCTCACCGGTAAACTCCGGTCCGCAACTCGTGCCTCCAATGCCATTTCGTCCGATCCAAAGCTCGGGGGCCTCGGCGCTGAAAAAATAGGCTCTCTCCTCCCAGATTTTCTGGCCGTCCACCACCACGCGCACCAACCCGGCCTGCACCGCCCGGACCAATGTCGCATCCGCGACCGCCGCCAGCGAGGTGAGTGTGATATCAATCGTGTGAGACTGGCCCGACGCCAGCCGCAGCGTTGGACTCGCGCGCAACGGCGAACCCCAGTGATCGAGCGCGAAGCGCACTTCATCACCCTCCAAGTATTCGATCAGCAGCAGGTCGCCGCCACCGCTCCGGCCGGTGACCACCAGCGGCTCGCGCCGGCCGACCGGACGCACGGCGGGCAAGCGCACGCTCAAGCGCAGCGTGTCGCCCGGGCCGGTGAGATCATTGCCGCGAAATGCCGCGGGCAGGCCGGTGCCCGCCGGCGCTTCCAGGTTTCCGGCTCGTTCCCACGCTTGCACCCGGCCGATTCGCACCGCACCGGAGCCCGCCCGATCCAAACGCAGGTGCTCCCGCAGCACCACCTCCCCATCCACCGCAATCTCGGCGCGCCGCAGCGTCGCCCGGATTTCCTCCGGGGTGCGGCCGGCAAAGAAGGGATGCGTCGCCGGCGGGAAGAGCGAGGCGAGCGAAACCCGCACCCGGTGCGGCACCTCCGGCGCCAGCGCCAGAGATCGGCTGAAATGCTCCGCCGCGTCGGCGGGCACGATCCCGAATTGCACGCGCCCATCCCCGGCATGGCGCACGACCACGCGGTCCACCGACGGCGCGCGACCGATGCTCACGAGCGTCTCGTCGCCCTTGGCCGCGCCGGCCGGCAAGCTCACGATCAACTCGATCGGCCCGTGCTTCACGCCCAAGGCATGCTCGATGAAAGCGGGGACATGGTTGAAGAACTGCGCGGCCCGCTGCGCGAGCAACGGATTGCGCTCGGCGAGCAGGCCGTCGAATTGCAACGTGAACAAAGCCCCAAACGCCGCGGAGAAAATCCCCGCGGTTCCGACCGCCGTCATCGTCAGCCGCCGCCATCCGATCCCCGCGCCGAGCGCGAGCCCGCGTTCGAGGGCGAGCAGGCCGACGCCCGCGAGCAGCATGAACGCCGGCACGAAATCCACCTGATAACGCGCCAGCGCACTGAAGAACGACAGCATCACCGCCGCGGCGCCACCAAACAGGAGGGCCGCCGCGCCCAGCCAAGCGCCGATGGTTTCGCGTTCCATGGCCGTCCGCCGCCAGAGGGCCAGCGGGGCCAGCAGAGCCAGCCAGGCGATCGGAAAATGATTCAGGATGCCGTAGATATCGCCGCGGTGAATCGTGAAGCCTTTCGGCGCCACCCCGAGATCACCGCGCGCGATGAAGGGAAAATAGCGGGACCACTCCGCCGGCGCGAAGAAGTGCGCACGACTGGTGAAGGGCACATAGCCCGCCGCAAAGTGCGGGAGCTTCGACTCGTAATCCAAGCTGAATTGGTAAGATTGGCCGAATTGCAACGGACTCCCGAACCGCGCGTGGTTGTGCCACGCCATCGCCGTCCCGATCGCGGCGAGCGCCAGGCCCGCCGCCAGCGCCGGACGCCACGGCACCCGACGTTCCCGGCGCCACCACCCGAGCAACGGCACGGCCAGGAACAGGCTCGCAAACAAATAGGTCGGCCGCGACGCAATCGCGAGGCCGAGATAAAGTCCCGCCCCCGCCAACCACCACGCGCGCCGCCGCACCGCATGCAGGCTCCGCCACACGCAGCCCAGCGACAACATCGCGAAACAATACCCCCCTCCGATCGGCAGTTCCCACATGTCCGGGCGGCGGAGCAATGTCGGCGTCGCGCTCGCAA
This sequence comes from Opitutaceae bacterium, assembly GCA_031379235.1. Taxonomy (GTDB): domain Bacteria; phylum Verrucomicrobiota; class Verrucomicrobiia; order Opitutales; family Opitutaceae; genus ER46. The sequence continues at coordinate 16,603 of JANNEY010000608.1, forward strand.
GCCCGAGCACCAGCACCCCGAGCAGCACCGTGAGGCTGCCGGCGTGCGGAAAATATCGCCGCCGCACCGCCAGAAAAATTCCCGTGCTCGCCAGAAACCCGAGATAAACGAAAACCAGCACCGCCGCCGCCAACGGCATGTCCACGCCAGTGATCAGCCGAAACGGCAGCATCAGCAGCACGATCGGCGCGGCCCCGAAATAGACGTAATATTTTCCCCGGTAGAATGAGGCATCGTGCAGCCCCAGTCCCGGCGGACGCTGGCCGGGGTCATACGGATTCTCCAATTTCAGCAGCGCCTCCGGCACCTCGACCTTCATGTGCAGCTGGCCGTCGAGATAGCCGTCGATCAGGAGATTGTAGTAGTCCGCTTGCTCGCGGCCAAATTTCCACTCATCGCCGCTCGATCGCGCGGTCCAGAGGTAAAACCAGCCCACGACCACACAGAGGCCGAAGACCGCGAGGCGCTCGACCTTGCTGCTGCTCACGCGTGGGCGCGCCGCTTCCATCTCAAAACCTCACTTGCGTCGCCGCGTCCGTTAGCTTCGCCTTCGTCATTCACGACCACGGAATGAACCGCACCAGCTCCGAGCAACCCCTATTTGCCGTCATCGGCTGCGGCCTCATCGGGCGCAAGCGCGTCATGGCCCTCGGCCCCAACCCTCCGTTGCTCTACACCTGCGATCTCGACCCGGCCCGCGCCGCCGCTCTCGCGCAGCTCGCGCCGGGTTGCACGGCCACGACCGACTACCAGGTCGCGCTCGGCGACGCCCGCGTCACGGCGGTAATCGTCGCGACGCTCAACGCCTCCCTTGCGCCCATTGCGCTCGCCGCCGTCCGGGCCGGGAAGCACGTGCTCGTCGAAAAACCCGGGGCCCTCAACGCCAGCCAGCTCCGCACCCTGCGCGAAGCCGCGCGCGTAACCGGCGCCCGCGTTCGGCTCGGCTACAATCACCGTTTTCATCCCGCGCTCCGGAAGGCGCGGGCGCTCGTCGACAGCGGCGTCCTGGGCCCGCTGATGTTTCTGCGCGCGCGCTACGGCCACGGCGGCCGCAAGGGCTACGACCGCGAGTGGCGCGCCGACCCCGCGCTCTCCGGCGGCGGCGAACTCATCGACCAAGGCGTGCATCTGATCGATCTCGCGGGCTGGTTTCTCGGCGATTTTCCCACGATCGAAGGCCACGCGACCACGAGCTACTGGGACATGAAGGTCGACGACAATGCCTTCCTCTCGCTGCGCACCGCCACCGGCCAGACCGCGTGGCTGCACGTCAGCTGCTCCGAGTGGAAAAACCTTTTCTCCCTCGAGCTCTACGGCCGCGACGCGAAGATCGCCATCGACGGGCTCGGCGGCAGTTACGGCCAGGAAAAACTCACCTTCTACAAAATGCTCCCGCAAATGGGACCGCCCGAGACGACGGTGTTCGAGTTTCCGGGCGCCGACGATTCGTGGGCCGCTGAAACCCGCGCCTTCGTCGACGATATCCGGCTCGGCCGTGAGCCCTCGCCCGGCCTGACCGAGGCCATCCGCACGCTGGAAATCGTGGAGGAAATCTATCGGAAGAGCGGTTATCCGGTTTCGGAGGCGGGTTTGTGATGCTCGCCTGTCATCCCTCACGCCACCCGTGCGACCGGCGGGGTAGTCACGTTTCTTCTTTCTCAATTTCCCCAGTTTCCAATTTTCCGACATGATCATCACGCGCTCCCCTCTTCGCGTCTCCCTCGGCGGCGGCGGCACGGATCTGCCTTCGTATTATCGCGAGCACGGCGGCTTCCTCGTCGCCGCCGCAATCGACAAATACGTCTACATCACGCAGCACCGCACCTTTCAGCCCGAGATCATCATCAAGTATTCGAAGCTCGAGCGCGTGAAATCCGTCGGCGAGATCGAGCACCCGATCATCCGCGAGGCGCTCAAGCTCACCGGTGTGACCGACTCGCACCTCGAACTCACCTCGATGGCCGACATCCCCGGTGGCACGGGGCTCGGCTCCAGCGGCAGCTTCACCACCGCACTACTCAAGGCGCTGCACACGTCGAAGCGCACGCTCGTCTCCCCCGCGGAGCTCGCCGAGCAGGCCTGTGACATCGAGCTCAACAAACTGGGCGAGCCCATCGGCAAGCAGGACCAATACATCGCCGCCGTCGGCGGCATCACGGCCTTTACGTTTCACAAGGATGGCCGCGTCGAATACCGGCCATGCGCGATCTCCGAAGAGACGCTCTTCAACCTCGAGGACAACCTCCTCCTTTTCTTCACCGGCTACAGCCGCAGCGCCTCCGCCATCCTCAAAGATCAGAACGACAAGTCCAAGAGCAACGACCAGGCCATGCTCGACAACCTGCATTTCACCAAAGAACTCGGCTACCAGTCGCTGACCGCACTCGAAAGCGGCAATTTGGAGGAATTCGCCCGGCTCATGGACGTCCACTGGCAGCGCAAAAAGGCGCGCAGCTCCGGCATGAGCAACGCGCACATCAACGACTGGTATGACCACGCGATGACCCACGGTGCGCTCGGCGGCAAACTCATCGGCGCCGGCGGCGGCGGTTTTCTCATGTTTTACGCCGGCGACAAAAAGAAACTCCGCCACGCGATGCGCGAGAAGGGCCTGCAGGAAGTGCGCTTCCGGTTCGACTTCGAAGGCACCAAGGTCGTCGCGCAGAACTGAGCCCAAAC